>JBQCFB010000014.1:0-24866 GCA_051959715.1 Pseudolabrys sp. | reverse complement strand
CCCGGCTCCGAGCTCGACGAGTTGCACAGGCGCGGCGTGCGCGGCCTGCGCGTCAACATCGCCACCATCGGCATCTCCTCGCTCGACGCCATGCGCGCGGCGATCGGCGCGACGGCGAAGCTGTGCGCCCGCAACGGCTGGCACGTGCAGATCTTCGTGCCGTCCGCAGTGCTCGCGCCGCTGAGCGCGACCTTGCGCACACTGCCGGTCGACACGGTGATCGATCATTTCGGGCTGGTGTCGCCGGAGAGCCCCGGCGAAGCGGCGGACACGCTGGTCGCGCTGCTCGAGAGCGGCAAGGCGTGGGTGAAGATCTCCGGCGCCTATCGCATCGCGACCGACCCGGCCGACCCGCGCATCGATCCGCTGGCGCGGCGGCTCGTCGCCGCAAACCCTGAGCGCGCGGTCTGGGGCTCCGACTGGCCGCACACACCGCGGCACGATCTGCGCAAGCCCGGCGAGGCCGAGGAATTGCCGTTCCAGGACATCGACACGAAGGGATTGCTGGCGCTGGTGCCGCGCTGGCTCGGCGACGACGCGCTTGTTCGGCGCGTGCTGGTCGACAATCCGGCGCGGCTCTACGATTTCATCTGACGGCCAGGCCGCCAAGGAGGCGCCAAGGAGACGCGCGTGCTTCACAAGGCGACACCGGAGCGGCTCAGCGCATTTTCCGACGGCGTCTTCGCCGTCCTCATCACCATTCTCGTGCTCGAGCTGCGCCCGCCCGAGACGCCGACCTTCGCCGCCCTGCTGTCGCTCTGGCCGACCTGGCTGAGCTACGCGGTGAGCTATCTCTTCATCGCCATCGTCTGGATCAACCACCATCACCTGCTGCGCTACGCCAACGAAGCGAACTGGCGGCTCCTGTGGTTCAATTTCGCGCACCTCTTCTCGGTGTCGCTTTTGCCGCTCGCGACGGCCTGGATGGCGGTGAGCAGGCTTTCGCCGCAGCCGGTCGCGTTCTACGCGGCCGTCTTCTTCCTCGTGAACGTCACCTATGTCGGCCTGATCTGGGAGCTCGTCGACCGCGGCGGGCGGGCGCACGGCGTGCGCGCGGTCATGCTGGTGCGGGCGACCGTCACGCTGTGCGTCTTCGGGGCGGCGGCGCTGATCGCGCTCGCCTACCCGCTCGCCGGGCTCGGGCTCTGCATCTGCTGCCTGATCGCCTACCTCAAGCCCGGCGTCGCAACGCGCAAGGCGTGAGCGGCGTCACGCCTTGGCGAGCTTGTCCTGCGTCTTCGTGTCGAAGTCGGACGCGTCGTGGCGCTCGTGCAGCTGGCTCGCCGGATCGCCGGAGATGCGATTGACCTTGCGCCCGCGCGCGACCGCGGGGCGGGCGAAGATCTCGTCGGCCCAGCGATTGACGTTCTTGTACTCGTGCGCGCTCAAGAATTGCGCCGAGTCGCCATACTGCCAGCCCTTCACCAGCCCGCCGTACCAGGGCCAGATGGCGATGTCGGCAATGGTGTAGGTCTCGCCGGCGACGTAGCGGTGCTTCGCCAGCTGCTTGTCGAGCAC
The DNA here is from genome assembly GCA_051959715.1 of Pseudolabrys sp. Lineage (GTDB taxonomy): Bacteria > Pseudomonadota > Alphaproteobacteria > Rhizobiales > Xanthobacteraceae > Pseudolabrys. Next base: position 23,348 of record JBQCFB010000014.1, on the reverse strand, counting down.
GTCGAGCTGCCGCTTCACCTCCATGGCGAAACGGTCGATCGGATATTCCATCTTGAACGGCGCGTAAGCGTAGAAGTGACCGAAGCCGCCGCCGAGATAGGGCGCGCTGCCCATCTGCCAAAACAGCCAGGACAGGCACTCGGCGCGGCCGGCCGGGTCGGTGGGCAGGAGGGCGCCGAATTTCTCTGCGAGGTAGGTGAGGATGGCGCCGGACTCGAACACGCGGATCGGCTTGGGTCCGCTGCGGTCCATCAGCGCCGGGATCTTCGAGTTCGGGTTCACCTCGACGAAGCCGGAGCCGAACTGCTCGCCCTCGCCGATCTTGATCAGCCAGGCGTCGTACTCGGCGCCCTTGTGGCCGAGCGCGAGCAGCTCCTCGAGCATGATCGTGACCTTCTGCCCGTTCGGCGTCGCCAGAGAATAAAGTTGCAGCGGATGCTTGCCCACGGGAAGCGCCTTCTCCCGCTGCGCGCCCGACGTCGGCCGGTTGATGCTCTCGAACTTGCCGCCGTTCGGCTTATTCCAGACCCATACTTTCGGCGGCACGTAGTCGGTCGTGTTGCTCATGGTCACACTCGGCATTGAGATGATGGATGGCGGGAACTTGCCGACGATGTAGGCACGCGCGCCGGTTCGGCAATAGCCCCGCCGGCGCATGACGGCATTGTGAGTCTCACGCTGCGACGGCGCCCGCCACCGCCGCGCCGAAGGCGTCGGTGCCGAGCTTGCCGCCCATGTCGGGGGTCCGCGTCGCAGGACTGGCGATGACCTTGTCGAGCGCCGCTTCGATCGCCTGCGCGGCCTGCCCGAGCGCCTTGTCGCCGCGCCGCTCGCCGACCCAGCCGAGCAACATCGCCGCCGAGCCGATCAGCGAAGACGGATTGGCGACGTTCTTGCCGGCAATGTCCGGCGCCGAGCCGTGCTGCGCCTGCGCGACGCCGTAATCCGCGCCGGCATTGAGCGATGCGGCAAGGCCAAGGCTCCCGGCGATCTCGGAGGCTTCGTCCGAGAGAATGTCGCCGTACATGTTCGTGGTCACGACGACGTCGAAGCGGGACGCGTCGCGCACGAGCAGCGCCGCCATCGAGTCGATGAGCTGCTCCTCGTAGGCGACGTCCGGATATTTCGCCGCCACCGCGCGCGTGCATTCGAGATAGAGCCCGTCGGTGACGCGCAGCACGTTGGCCTTGTGCACGCAGGTGACCTTGCGCCGCCGCGTGCGCGCGATCCGGAACGCAGTCTCGGCGATGCGGGTCGAGCCTTCACGCGTGATCTTGCGCATGGCAAGCGCGAGATCCGGCGTCGGCATGAACTCGCCCGGCCCGACATGCATCGAGCGGTCGGCATAGAAGCCTTCGGTGTTCTCGCGCACGACGACGAGATCCACCGGCACACCGCAGCGTGGCGGGAAACCGGGGCGCGAGCGCGCCGGGCGGATATTGGCGTAGAGGTCGAGGCGGCGGCGCATCTCGCCCGACGGATTGAGCCCGCCTTGCGCCTTCGGCGGATATTCGTTGTGCGAGACCGGGCCGAGGATCACGCCGTCGGCGGCCTTCGCCTTGTCGAAGACGGTGTCGGGGATGGTCGTGCCCTGCGCACGATGCGCCGCCCAGCCGATCGTGGCGGTCTCGAATGCGAACGTGAGCGCGAAACGCTGCGCCGCCGCGCGCAACACGGCGAGCGTCGCCGCCGTGATCTCGGAACCGATACCGTCGCCTTCCAGCACCAGAAGCTTTACCGCGTCCGCCAACTCACTTCTCCTGCACACCGTTCGAAACGGCGCGAACTATAACGGCCCCTCACCCGCCCTGTCACCGCGCCGCCGGACTTTCCTGCCGGCGCGTTGACCGCGGCATTCGCCGCGCTAAGCTATGCCACCCTGGTATAGGTCGCGGCGAGGCGTCATGGAGCTCAAGGAACTGCGCAACTTCATGCGCGTCGCGCATTCCGGCAGCGTCAGCCGCGCTGCGCAGGATTTGCGTCTGGCGCAGCCGGCCTTGAGCCGGCAGATCCGGAAACTCGAGCACGAGCTCGGCGTGCCGCTGTTCTCCCGGCACGGCCGCGGCATGCGCCTCTCCGCCGCCGGCGCGCGCCTGCTCGAGCGCGCCGAGGCGATCGCACAGCTCGTCCAGCAGACGCGCGAGGAAATCCTCGAGGACCGTTCGCCGGCGCGCGGCCGCCTCGTGCTCGGCGTGCCGCCGGCGGCCGGACGCCTCATCGTGCCCTACTTCGTCGAGCGCTTCCGCCGGGCCTGGCCGCAGACGACGCTGCACATGCGCGAAGGCGTCGCCTCCTCGCTTCAGGAATGGCTCCTGGAAAAGCGCATCGACCTCGCCGTGCTGCACAATCCGCCGCATCTGGAAGCACTGGAAATCAAGCCGATTCTGACCGAACGCATGTTCGTCATCGGCCCGCCCAAGCACCGCATCAAGGAGAAGACGCACCCGAAGACCTTCCGCATCGGCGATCTCGGCACGCTCCCGCTGATCCTGCCGAACGCCGCGCACGCCAATCGCCGGCTGGTCGAGGGCGCGGCCATCGAGCACGGCCTGCGCCTGCGCGTGATGATCGAGGCCGACAGCGTCGCTTTCGCCAAGACCATGGTCGGGCGCGGATTGGGCTACACCATTCTCACCTCCGCCGCCGTGCAGGACGAGCTCGCGCGCGGCGAATTGACGGTCTATCCGATCGTGCGGCCGGCGCTCACCGTGCCGGTCTGCCTCGTGACGCCGCGCGGCGACCTGCCGAAATTGACGCACGACGCCGGCGAGATGCTGCACGATGTCTGCCGCGCGCTGGTGCGCACCAGACGCTGGGCGGGCGCGACGCTCGACTGACGCGCGGCGCGGAGAGACCCGTGCCGGCCCATGCCGAAACAGTATCGGCCGCCAACTTCTCAATCCGGCGACGCGCCGGTAGTCTGGACACGGATCAACGAGATCGCGCGGCCATTCTCCTTTGGACTGCGCGCCACAGCACAGGGAGGATCACCATGAAAACCCTCAAATGGATCGCCGCCGCCGGGCTTTGCGTCCTGCTCGCGCCCGCGCTCGCGTCGGCGCAGAACTTTCCCGACCACACGATCCGGCTGATCGTCCCCTTCCCGCCGGGCGGGCCGAACGACATCATCGCGCGCGTCGTCGCGCAAAAGATGCAGGAGAGCCTGAAGCAGACCATCATCATCGACAATCGCGGCGGCCAGGGCGGCGTCCTCGGCACCGATCTCGTCGCCAAGGCCAAGCCCGACGGCTACACCATCGCCGTCGCCAGCGCCGGGGCGCTCGCGATCTCGCCGAGCATGGAGAAGGTCGCCTACGACACGCTCAAGGACCTCGCGCCGGTGACTTTGGTCGCTAAGGTCCCCGAGATGCTCGTCGTCGCCGAGAACGTGCCGGCCAAGAACATGGCCGAGCTCGTCGCGCTGGCGAAGAAGCAGCCGGGCAAGCTCAACTTCGCCTCCTCCGGTCCGGGCAGCCTGCCGCATCTCGCCGGCGAACTGTTCAAGCTCACCGCCAAGATCGACATCGTGCACGTGCCCTATCGCGGCGCGGCTCCCGCGGTGAACGACCTGCTCGGCGGCCAGGTGCAGATGGTGTTCCTCGACCTGCCGGTGCTGCTGCCGCAGGTGAAGGCCGGCAAGCTCAAGCCGATCGCCGTCGGCGCCGAGAAGCGCGTGCCGACGCTGCCGGACGTCCCGACCACCGGAGAGGCCGGAATGCCCTCGCTCCTGACCGAGAACTGGTACGGCATGGTCGCGCCGGCCGGCACGCCGAAGGAGATCGTCGCCGCGCTGAACAAGGCCGCGGTCGCGGCGCTGAAGGATCCGGACGTCGTGTCGAAGCTGTCGAGCCAAGGCGCGATCCTCGTCGGCGACACGCCGGACGAATTCCGCGCCTTCATCGGCACCGAGACGCAGAAATGGGCGAAGGTGATCAAGGACGCCGGCGTCCCGACGCAGAAGTAAGCGAGTCGCAGCACCCGTATGACCGACAAACCCATTTGGGTGCTGCGCTCGACGCTCACCTCGCCGTTCGGCCGCAAGGTGCGGATGGCGGCCGCCGTGCTCGGCGTGACCGGCCGCTTTCGCGTCGAGCCGGCCGACACGCTCGACGAAGCCGACACGCTGCGGCAGCAGAATCCGCTCGGCAAGCTGCCGTGCCTGCTGCTCGAGGACGGCACGGCGCTTTATGACAGCCGCGTCATCATCGAGTTTCTCCAAGAACAGGCCGGCAGCGACCGCCTGCTCCCGGCGTCCGGCCGCGCGCGGTACACGACGCTGGCGCGCGCGGTGCTCGCCGACGGCATCACCGACGCGGCACTGCTGATGGTCTATGAGGGGCGCTTCCGCGATCCGGCGACGCATTCGGAGCGCTGGCTCGCGCATCAGAGCGGCAAGATCATGCGCGCCCTCGCCGTGTTCGAGCAGGCGCCGCCCGACGCCAGGCGCACCGACGTCATCGCCATCGGGCTGTCCTGCGCGCTCGCCTATCTCGACTGGCGCAAGCCCCTTGCCTGGCGCGATGCGCATCCGCGGCTCGCGCAATGGCTCGCGGATTTCGCGGCGGCGGAGCCGGCCTTCGACGCGACCCGGGCGCCGGACACCTGACATGACGGTCGACGCGCCGACCTTCATGGCCATGCCGTCGCGGCCGAAGCTCAAATTGCCGCCGGGCGCCTGCGACGCGCACGTGCACGTGTTCGGACCGGGTGCGCGCTTCCCCTACGAGAGCGGCCGGGCCACGACGCCCGGAGATGCACCGAAGGAGACCTTGTTCGAGCTGCACGACTTTCTCGGCTTCGAGCGCTGCGTCATCGTGCATACGGCCGCGCACGGCTTCGACAATGCGGCAACCGCCGACGCGCTTGCGGCGCGACCGGCCACCTATCGCGGCATCGCGCTGGTGCCGACGACGATCTCCGACGCGGACCTGAAGGCGCTCGACGCCGCCGGCTTCCGCGGCGCGCGCTTCCATTACATGCGCCACCTGAAGCAGGCCGCGTCGGTCGACGATGTGGTCGCGTTCGGCAGGCGTCTCGCGCCGCTCGGCTGGCACCTCCAGATCCACATGGAGGCCGAACTCATCGCCGAGCTTGCGCCGGCGCTGCATCGTTCACCCGTGCCGGTCGTGATCGACCATATGGGCAGGGTCGACGCTTCGCTCGGGCTCGGCCATGCACATTTCCAGGCGCTGCTGCGGCTGCTCGATGACAGGAACGTGTGGATCAAGGTGAGCGGCGCCGACCGCATTACGCGGGCCGGCCCGCCCTATGCGGATGCCGTACCGTTCGCGCGCAAGCTCATCGATATGGCGGGCGACCGCGCCGTGTGGGGCCTCGACTGGCCGCACCCGAACCATCAGGGCCCGATCCCGGACGACGGCCGGCTCACTGACCTGATCGCGGAGATCGCGCCGCACGCCGCCGCCCGGCAGATGCTGCTGGTCGACAACCCGCAGCGGCTCTATCGTTTCGACACGTAGGACAGGGAGTGGACGCGATGACGGGACGGCTCCAGGACAAGGTCGCGATCATCACCGGCGCCGGCAGCGTCGGCCCCGGCTGGGGCAATGGCCGCGCCACCGCCGTGCGCTTCGCGCAGGAAGGCGCCAAGATCTTCGCGGTCGACCGCAACCTCGACTCGACGACGGAAACGATCGAGCGCGTGAAATCCGTCGGCGGCGAGATTGCCGTGCACGAATGCGACGTCACCGACAGTAAGTCGGTCGCGGCGATGGTCGAGGCCTGCGTCGCGCGCTACGGCCGCATCGACGTGCTGGTCAACAATGTCGGCGGCTCGGCGCATGGCGGGCCGGTCGAGATGTCGGAAGAGGTCTGGGACGCGCAGATCGATTTCAATCTGAAGAGCGTCTTCCTCACGCTGAAATACGTGCTGCCGGTGATGGAGAAACAGGGCGCGGGCGCGATCGTCAATCTCGCCTCGACGTCCGGCATCCGTTTTACCGGCGCGTTCCAGATCGGCTATGCCGCGACGAAGGCCGGCGTCATCCAGCTCTCGCGCGTGGTTGCCGTGCAATACGCCGCGAAGGGCATTCGCGTGAACACCGTCGTGCCCGGCCAGCTGCACACGCCGATGGTCGAGGCGCGGCTGGCGCGGCAGCGCGCCGGCGGCGATGTCGAGGCCTTGCTGGCGCAGCGCGTCAAGCGCATTCCCGCGGGCTTTGCCGGCGACGGTCGCGACACCGCGAATGCGGCGCTGTTCCTCGCCTCGGACGAGGCGCGCTTCGTGACCGGCACGGAGATCGTCGTCGACGGCGGCATGAGCGTGCGCTGCGACTGAGGCGGACGCCTACTTCAACGGCTTGTAGTCGCCCTTCTTCACCCCCGCCTCGGGGAAGATCCACATCGCCACCACCATGAACACCGCGGTGAGCATGACCCAGGTGGAGAAGTCGTGCCTGATCGGCGAGCCGCCCCAATAGGCAAGCACCGCCGCGACGATGAGCACGACAGCTGAGACGATCGCCTTGACATCGTTCGGCATGGGTCACGCCCTCTCAGTGCGCGCCGAGCGGCGCGGCGGCCGCCTCGTCCGGCGTCCGCGGCCGGCCGCGCAGGTTCTTCTTCAGGAAGCGCGTGTCATAACCGTTGAGCAGCGTGCCGACGAGGCCGCGGTCGAGGTCCGACGTGCCGAAGGCCCAGTCGGCGATCGGGAAAGTCAGGTTCATGTTCGTCTCCATCATCAATCGCGCATTGTGGTGCGCGGTATGATGGCGGCGCAGCGTGTTGACGAAGGGGCAGGTGCGCACGAACCAGTTCTCGTCGACGTGGCAGCAGAAATGCATGAACTCGTAGATCAGATACATGCCGCTGGTCGTCGCCATGAACAGCCAGCCGACGTTCGGCGAGAACACGGTGCCGAGGATCGCCGCCGCCGGGATCGACATCAGGATGAAGACGACGAGCGCGTAAGGCGGGAACACCGTCACGCGCCAGTCCTTCGGATCGCGGAAGCGCATCTCGTCGTCGGTGAAGAACTGGTGGTGGTTGAGCGTGTGGCGCTCGTAGACCGCGCGCAGGCCCTTGATGTTGACCGGGCGGTGCATGACGTATTTGTGCACGGCCCACTCGAACAGATTGGTGAACAGGAACGTCGCCGGCACGGCCAGCCATTCGCGCCAGGTCACGTCGTGGATGTGCTCGACGTAGATGTAGAAGGCGGCGGCGCCCATCGCGTAGATGATGGCGATGTGGAAGTAGCCGTCGTACCAGCCGATGATGCGCGAGCGGTACTCGTTGCGGAATTCGATCTGCCTCTGGCCAATCATCGTCGCGGTCCCTCGCAGCGCCGGTGCGAATCCATCTGATATATCACAAATCTATCATGTCGGGGAGGCGCTGGCAACGCGCTCAGGCAGGCACCTTTCTGCGAATGAAATCATCGACATCCGCGCCCGTGAGGCGCCAGTCATTGTCGAGATTGGCGACCACGTCGCGCATGAACAGGTCGGCGAGGTTGACCGCGCGGAGCGGATCGCCGAGGTGGTCGTAGAGGATCGCCAGCGCGAGTTGCTGCGGGCTCTCGCCCTCATAAGTCCACTCGAAGCCGTACTTCGTGTATTGTTTCACCTCGTAGTGCTCGGGGAGCGGCCGGCCGTCGACCGTGACCACGAGGCCGTCGATCGTGCGTCGTCCTTCGTACGTCTTCATGGCTCACACCGTTGCGCGCGTGAAACGCTCGACATAGTCCATCAGCTTGTCGCTCGCCCGCGCTGCCGCCTCCCCATCACCTTTGGCGATGGCGCGCGCCTCGTTGGCGTGCAGGCGCGCGCAGAGCGGCAGGTCGCCCGCGACGCGGTAGTGCATGTACCAGAAGCGGCGCGACAGGCCGGACAGAAGTTTCATCGTGCGCGTGGCGAAGTCGTTGTGCGCGGCCTCGACCAGCCGCTGGTTCAGCTCGAGATCGAGGCGCATGAAGACGACGTCGTCACCGGTCTTCGCCGCCTGGTCCATGCCGTCGGCGAGCTCCTGCATCTGTCGCCGCTGCTCGGGCGTGCCCCGTTCGGCCGCGGCGCGGCACAAGAGCCGCTCGATCTCGCGCCGCACCTCGAGCAGCAGCAACTGGCTGCGCGGATTGACGTCGGCGACGAGGATGCCCTTGCGCGGCAGGATGGTGACGAGGCCTTCGCGCGCGAGACGCTGGAGCGCCTCGCGGATCGGCGTGCGGCCGATCTTCAAGGTCGCGGAGAGAAGCTGTTCGGAGAGCACGTCGCCCGGCTTCAGGTTGAGCGTGACGATCTGCTCCTCGATCAGCCGGTAGGCCTGCTCGGTCAGCGTGTCGGCGGCCGCGAGTTTCGCCGGCGCTTCGGCACGCGGTCTCCGGATTGCGACTGTGCGCGGCCGCACCATCTCAAATCTGCCTGCGTTTGGCGACCAGGCCTGCGAACTTCTCGTACTCGGCCTCGTTCACCGTATAGGAGTGGTCGTCGTCGGGGAACGCGCCCTCCTTCACCTCCTTGACGTATTGCCGGATGCCGTCGACGGCGACCTCGGTCAGCTTGGCGAAGCGCTTGGTGAATTTCGGCTTGAAGTCGGTGAACACGCCGAGCAGGTCGTAGCAAAGCAAAATCTGCCCGTCGGTGCCGGCGCCCGCGCCGATGCCGATGGTCGGGATGGTCAACTGCTCGGAGATCAGCTTCGCGATCTTCGCAGGCACCGCCTCGAACTCGAGCATGAAGCAGCCGGCATCCTCGATCGCCAGCGCATCCTCGAGGATCTTCATCGCCGCGTCGGCGGTGCGGCCCTGGATCTTGAAGCCGCCGAACATGGCGATCGTGTGCGGCGTCAGGCCGATATGCGACGCCGTCGGGATGCCGGCATCGACCAGCGCCTTGAGGATGTGCGCCTGCGACTTGCCGCCCTGCGGCTTGACCGCGTCGCACAAGGTCTCCTGCATGAAGCGGCTGGCATTGGCGAGCGCGCGGTCGACCGTGTTGTAGCTCTGATACGGCATGCAGCCGAGCATGAAGGTATTTGGCGCGCCGCGGCGCACCGCCTGCCCATGCAGCACCATCATGTCCATGGTCGCAGGGATCGTCGAGCGATGGCCGTGCGAGATCATGGCCAGGCTGTCGCCGAGCACGGCGACATCAACGGCGGCCATCTCGGCCCATTGCGCGGACGTGTAGTCCGGCACCGACATGTAGACCATCTTCTCGCCGGTCTTTTTCGACTCGCGGATTTCGGTGATAGTGCGCTTCTCGCGCTTTTCATTCCTGGCGTCGGCCGGCTTGCCGCCGTTATTGGCCGCCGGTCTCGCCGCAGCCTTGCTCTCCGCCGTCGACATGCCGTCTCCCGGGGCGATTGCGCCTGACATACGTGTCGTATATTACGGCCGGCGTGCGACCGGTCAAGGCGCGCTGGGGCAACACCACATGCTGCGCCTCGATCTCGTTCCTGCGCTGATCATCTTCGCCGCGCTGCTGCTTGCAGCCGCGCTGCTCGCGCTGTCGGCGAGCGGGCATTTCCCGCGCCACGACGACACGCGCGACGATCCCGGCGCGATCGCGCTCTATCTCTCGATGCTCGCGGGCGGCGCTGCGGCGGCGACGGGTCTCATCGCCGCGTGGCGGGACCTGCCCTGGCCGCCGGCCGTGATCGCCGGCGGGCTCGCTGTGCTGATGGCGCCGCTCGTGCTGCAGAATTTCCCCGATCGCTTCGTCGACGGCCGCGGCTCGCTCGCGGTGTTCGGCGGCGGCGCAGTGGTTCTCGCCGCGATCCTGCTGATGCTGACGCCATGACCGACACGCCTCACGAGCCCGGCGAGCGCACGGCCCCGCGCGCCAATCCCTACCTGCTGCTGGCGCTGGCCGCGCTGTTCTGGTCGGGCAACCACATCGTCGGCCGCGCCATCGGCGGGCACGTGCCGCCGGTCGGCATTTCGACGGTGCGCTGGCTCATTCCCGCGATCTTGATCTGGCCGTGGGTGCGTCCGCATTTGAAGCGCGACTGGCCGGCAATCCGCGCGCACTGGAAGGCGATGCTCTGGCTCGGCGTGACCGGCGGCGCGCTGTTCACGGCGCTGCAATATGTCGGCCTGCAATACACCAGTGCGCTGAACGTCTCGGTGCTCAACTCGCTGGTGCCGGTGCTGATCGTCGCCACCAGTGCGGCGCTGTTTCGCGACCGCATCTCGCCGATGCAGCTTGCCGGCATCGTCGTCTCATCGCTCGGCGTGCTGACCATCATCGGCCGCGGCTCGCTCGACGTCCTTGCGCGGCTCGCCTTCAACTGGGGCGATCTCATCATCCTTTTCAACATGCTGGTGTTCGCGATCTACGCGACGTGCCTGCGCCTGCGTCCCGCGATGCACTGGCTGAGCTTCATCTTCGTGTTCGCCGTGCTGTCGGTGGCCTTCACCCTGCCCTTCGCCATCCTCGAATTCTTCCAGGGCGAGCGGTTCCAGGCCGACTGGGGCACGATCGCGGCCATCGGCTATGTATCGATCTTTCCGAGCGTCATCGCCTTCGCCGCCTGGAACCGCGGCGTCGAACTGATCGGCGCCAACCGCGCCGGCCCGTTCCTCCATCTCGTGCCGATCTATACGGCGATCCTCGGCACCAGCCTGCTCGGCGAGCACCTCGCCGTCTTCCACATCATCGGCTTTGCCTTGATCCTGTCGGGCGTCTGGCTTGCCTCGGTGCGGCCATCCACCGCGAAATAATCGCTGCGGTCGCCGCTGTCTTGACACCAGGCCGCCGGCGAATTTCGGTAGCGGACCGATCCCGCCTGCGATTCTGGCCGCCCGCACGATGCTTCTCGTCAAAACCTATCTCGACAAGAGCCCGATCCACGGCATCGGCGTCTTCGCCGCCGCGCGTATCCCCAAAGGCACGAAGATCTGGCGCTTCGTCGAGGGTTTCGACCGTTGCTACACGCCGAAGCAGTTTGCACGGCTGCCGAAGCCGGCACGCGACTTCCTCAAGTCCTATGCCTACAGGGTCGACGGCGAAATCCTGTTCACGGTCGACGACGACCACTACATCAACCACTCGGACAGGCCGAACACCTATCTGCACAACGGCTACGCCATCGCCGCGCGCGACATCCCCAAGGGGCGCGAGATCACCAACGATTACCGGGAATTCGACCCGGCGCTGTGCGCCGCGTTCCTGAAGCCCAAGGCCAAGAAAGCGGCGAAGAAGCGCGCGCGCTGAGGCGCCCGCGCGCGGCCATCACGGGCGCAGGTAGGTCCAGCCTTCTTCCTGGAGCTCGGTGATCCGCACCACGCCCGCCGGCACGATTTTCGCCGCCGATACGATCGGGATCGGATGACCCTCGCGCTTCTCCATGCCCATCATCGTGTTGTGGCAGGCGGAGAACTGGAGCTTCGCGGGGAAGCTGCCGTCCTTCGCCATGCGCATCAGGCGATCCTTCACCGGCGAGGTGTCGTCGCGCAGCATGGTGAGACCCGGACCGTAGGCGACGACCTCGACCTGCGCCGGCTCGTTCTTGCTGTTGTAGTACTCGAGCATGTTCTGGACGTTGTTGAGGACGAGGTTCATCACCGCGGGATCGTTCTGGTCGACCTGCACGACGATGCGGTGCTCCTTGCCTTTCTCGGCCGCGCGCGACGCCGCGCCGAAACCGGCGAGCATGAGGATGACGGCGAAAGCGGACACAAGTCGCTTCATCGAACGCTCCTTCTTTGCGCGCACGCGGCTCACGGCCGCACGAGCGTGAAACCTTTCTCGGTGAGCGCGAGGATCTGCGCCACCCCGGCGACGACCTTGACCGCGCGCGGATTGAGATCGACCTTCTGGCCGGTCTCACGCTCGATCGTGTCGACCGTATTCATGCAGACATCGAACTGCACGCCCTGCGAGATCAGGCTGTCGACCTCGGCGCGATGGGCGTTGCCGGCACGCACGAGATCGATGCCGGGACCGAAAGTGACGACCTCGATGGCGATGCGGTCCGGCCCGTAATACTTCAAGAGATTGTAGGCGACGCTGAGGACCAGCGCTTCCTTCTTCGGGTCATTGTCGGAAAGCTGAAGCGCCAGGTGATGGTCGGCAAAAGGCTTGTCGATGATCGGCGCGGCCTGCTCCTGCGCCATCGACGGCATCGGAGCCAGCGCAACGAGCGCGGCCCCGACCATCATCGCGATGAACTGACCGCGCACCATGGCGTGCCTCAACCGGCCATGCCGGGATTGCTGGCGAGCCCCTTGATCGCGACCTTGTTGAGCTTCTTCGGCCGCGCATCCTTGATGCCGCGCAGATAGGCGCTGAACACCTCGGCGACGGGCTTTCCCTGCTGCGGGTTCACCGAGGCCCAGCCCGCGACCTTGTAGGTCTTGCCGGCCTCGAGCGGCTTGCCGTTGTCGAGCGTCATGTGCGATATGCGCCGGCCGACGCCTTCCGCCGGGGCGCAGGAATAGTCCATGCCGCCGATCCGCACCATGTCGCCGCCCTGCTGGTAATACGGGTCCGGGTTGAACAGGTTGTCGCAGACGTCCTCCATGATGGACTTGATCTGCTCGCCCGTCATCTCCTGGACGTAGACCTCCGGATAAGTGATCGCGGTCTCCGACAGCACGTCCTCCATGCTGATCGCCTCGCCCGGCAGCAGCGTGTTGCCCCAGCGGAAGCCCGGCGACAGCGCGAGCTCGGCGCCGAGCTCCGCGCGCAGGGCGTCGCAGATCATCTGGTCGACGGTGCCGTTGAAATTACCGCGGCGGTAAAGCAATTCGCCCGCGGTCGCGACCTTCGCGTCGAAGGCCGCGGCATGCGGTTTGCGCGCGCGTTCGATCATCGCCTGCACGTCCGCGTCCGGCTTGAGCAGGCCGGCATAGACCGGCAGCAAGTGATAGCGGACGTCCTTCACCCGGCCCTTGTCGAGGTCGAGATCGAGCACGCCGAGGAATTTGCCGCTCGAACCGGCATTGGTGACGAGCGTCTTGCCGCCGGCGTTCGGCACGCTGACCGGCCGCGGCACCGCGTCGTGCGTATGGCCGCCGAGGATGACGTCGATGCCAGTGACGCGGCTGGCGAGCTTGAGATCGACGTCCATGCCGTTGTGCGACAGCAGGATCACCGCATCGACCTTGTCGGTCTGACGCAGCCCGTCGATGAGCTTCTGCATCTCGGCGTCGCGGATGCCGAAGGTCCAGTCCGGCGTGAAGCGCTTGGGATGCGCGATCGGCACGTAAGGGAAGGCCTGGCCGACGATGGCGACGCGCCTGCCGCCGATCTCTTTGATCGTCGCCGGCTTGAACACGCGGCCGCTCGCGGCGTCGAAGGCAGGCTTGTCGTTGAAGGCGGCGTCTTCCGTGAGGAACACGTTCTGCGCCAGAAACTCGCCCTTGAAGCGCTTCAGGTTGTCGCGAAGCTTGTCCTCGCCATAGGTGAATTCCCAATGGCCGGTCATTGCTTCGATGCCGAGCAGGTTGGCGGCCTCGACCATGTCGGCGGCGCCCGTCGCGTCGGCAAGGCCGCTGCCCTGCCACAGGTCGCCGCCGTCGAGGAGCACGGAGTTGCCGGCGCCAGCTTCGGCGCGCAGGCGGTCGATCAGTGTCTTGAGAGGCGCGAAGCCGCCGAGCTTGCCGTAGCGGTGCGCGGCGTCGGCGAAGTCGAGATAGGTGAAGGCGTGGCTCGCGCGGCTTTTCGGCGCGATGTCGAAATACTTGAGAAAGGCGTCGCCGACGAGATGCGGCGGGTGCCCGGCCATGGAGCCGACGCCGAGATTGACGCTCGGCTCGCGGAAATGAACGGGCGCAAGCTGCGCATGCGTGTCCGTCATGTGCAGCACGCGCGCATTGCCGAAGCGGCCGATGCCGTAGAGATCGTCGGCCTCGGCGGCGCGCAGTCGTCCGTGCGGTACGACGCCCGTGAGCGCCGCCGCAGTGAACAGTTTCAGGACGTCGCGGCGGCGCATCGTGTCGAATCCATCAGCGCAAGGCGGATCAGCGGACGACGGCGTCCGGCCAGAGCTTCTCCTGCTCCTTGGACTGCGCGACTGAGGCGTTGGCGAGCGTCTCGGCGTCCTGCGCATGCTTGACCGCCTCGTCGAACTTGCCGGCGGCGGCCGCGGCCTTGGCCGCCTTCATCGCATCGGCGGTCGTGGTCCATTCGTTGTGCATCGCGTGCGCCGCCTTGATCGCGGCATCGGCCTTGGCTTCCGCCGCCTTGTAGTCGTCGGCGCTGGCGGCGAAGGCGCCGCTTGCGAGACCGGTCATCGAGACGGCGACGACGAGACCGATGAGGGTGCATGTGCGCATTGTGCTGCCTCCTTACGGCCGCGTGCCGGGGCCGGAGATCGGCAGCCCGTTCGCCATGTAGGACAGGTAATATTCGACGTCGCGGTACTCATCGCTCTCCGCCGGCAGCGGCACGCCGCGCACCTGGCTGTTGCAGGTCTGGAGGCGCCGGCTGGTCGTGCCCATGCCGCCCCAGGCCGAGCGATAGATCGGCATCGCGTTCATGATGCCGAGCGCCGGCGCCAGCACCTCGGTGCGGATGTGGTTGCCGGGATTCTGCACGTGGCAGCTGGCGCAGGAGAAGTTGAGCTGGCCGCGGCGGGTGTAGAAGTACTGCTTGCCCTTGGTGTAGGCGGCGAGCGCGCGCGGATCGTCCGGGATCGTGATGTTCATCGGCTTGCCGCGCGAAGTGAACGCCATGTAGGCGGTCAGCGCCGCCATGTCGTCCTTGGTGTAGACGAACGCCTTCTCGCCGTTCGCCTCGCGGCAGTTGTTGAGCGCGACGTCGAGCGTGACGACCTGCCCGGACTTGGTGTCGAACTGCGGATAGTTCTGGCGGATGCCGATGCCCTTGTTCGGGAAGCAGTCGCCATAGGTCTTGCCGTTCTTGAACGGCGTCTCGAACATCTGCTTGCCCTTGTCGATGGCGAAATCGTAGGGCGGGAATTCGTCGATCGCCTTCCACTGCTTGCGCAGGCCTTCGTCCATCGAATAGGGCCCGTTGACGAAATCGTCGAGCGCCACTTTCGGGAAGCGCTTGGTGAAATAGTCGCGGAAGGCCTTGAATTCGGCCTTCGGATCGCTCGCCGCGTCGGCGGCGAAAAGCGGCTGCGCCGCGCCCGCGACCATCGCCACGGCAATCAGCAGTTTGCGCAACATTGCGTTTCCTCCCCTGTCGCTCCTTGAGGCCGGAGCGTTATCGGATCGCTATTGGATTTTGGCGACGGACGAGTCCGTCTGCCCCTTATTGTCGACCCAGCTCACCTTGAGGTCGTCGCCCTTCTTGGCGCCCTTGAACGAGAACTTGACGTAAGGGTCCTTCGAGACGGCCGGGCCCCACAGGCAGGTGAACACGACCTTGCCGGCGTGCTCGAACTCGACGACGTCGATGTGGTGCGCCGGAATGAGCTCGCCCTTGGAGTCCTTGACGAAGCCGGAATCCATCGGGTGGCTGATGAGCGCCTGCACCTGGGTGGCGTCGCCGCTGGCGATGGCGCGAACGCGGATGGTCGATGCCATGAGTAATGTCCTTCTTGTTCGCTCAGGTTCGGATCAGCCGCCGCAGCCGCCGACGGTGACCTTCACTTCCTTGGTCGCGGTGAACAGCTTGCCGCCGGATTCAACGACCGCCATGACCTTGCTGGTCTTGGCCATCTTGAGTCGGCTGGCGACCGAAGCCTCGGTGCCTTCCGGAATCTTGTAGGCGGCGGCGAGCGTGTTCGGGTTCTCGAGCACGAGGATGGCGATCGCCGTGACGTTCGGCAGCGTCGTGGCGACCGCGATCGGCACCACCGCGCCGTTCTCGGCGATCTCCGGCGCGTCGAGGTTCACCTTGTCGGAGGCCTCGCCGGTCTTGCCGTAGAGCGCCTTGAGCGCGTCGGCTTCGCCCTTCGCCTTGAATGCGCTTTCCGGCCAGGCCTTCGGATCGGCCGCGGCCTGCGCTGTCGTGAGCGCGCTGCCGGCGGAAAGGCCGAGGGCGGCGAGGCCGACCGCGCCCTTCAGAATGGTGCGCCGCGTGGTCTTGCCGGGCGCGTCCGAAATCTCGTGCATCACAGTCTCTCCGTTCTCGCTCCGCAACCGCGGGCTATTGATTGTAGAGATAATCGACGATCGTCTGGATTTCCTGATCGGTCAGGATGTGATTGCGCCCGAAGGGGGGCATCACGGTCAGCTCGTTGCGCTTGGTCTCGTCGGTCACGATAGCGACCACGTCCTTGCGGTCGGCATAGCGCGACTTCAGGCCGATCAGCGACGGCCCGACATTGCCGAAGTCGCTGATGCCCTTGATCTCGTGGCACTGCTGGCACTGCGAATTGATGAGCTTCAGCGCGTCCGGCGCCTGCGCGGCCGCCGGATGCGCGGCAAGGGTCGCGGCCGCCAGCATCAGGCCCAGCGCGAGACCGGTTTGTCGCAACGTCATCGTTATCCTCCCCTTACGCGGCCGCCTTTTCCTCTAGCGGCCTTATTTTGGTTGCATGTCGTCCAGCGGTCCAGCCGTCCGCGGCGTCAGATCCTTGCCCTCCGCCGTCGACTCGATCTTCACCTTGGCCGGGTCGACGCAGCCCGTCATGCACGCCTTGCTTGTCGTATCCGGCCGCGGGTCCTTCCAGGTGAAGGCATCATGGTTCGGCATCTTCACCTTGGGAAGGCTGTTCCGGTCGGCGACAAAATCATTCGGCACCAGATTGTTCAAGTTCAGGATGTAGGCCGTCATGGCATACACCTGATCCGCGGTCAGCGAGTGCGGCGCCGGGAATGGCATCGCCCGGTTGATGTAATCCCACAAAGTGGTGGCGTATGGCCAGTACGAGCCGACCGTCGGCTCCGGCCGCTCGCCCTTGAGCGTCCCGCCCGCGAGCTTGGGATAGCGGCCCTCGCCCTCGCCAAAGGTACCGTGGCACGCCGCGCACTGGTCGGCATAGACCTCGGCGCCCTCGTCGACCGTGCCCTTTCCGGCCGGCAGGCCCTGCCCGTCCGGGCGGACCGCGATCGCCCAGCCCGCGACCTCGGCCGGCGTCGGCGCACGGCCGAAACCGTAATGGCCGGCCGGCATGGCCTCGCCCGCGAGCGCCGGTCCGCACAGACCCAGCGCCACGATCACGCCTGCGGCTTTAAGCAAGCTGGACATCGAACACGCTCCCGTCCGGCTTGACCTGCCAGGTCTGGATCGAATTGTTGTTGTAGATGCCGTTGACGCCGCGCACCGCGCGCAATTCGGCAATGGTCGGCTGGACGAAGCCGGTCTCGTCGACCGCGCGCGACTGCAGCAGCGCCGGCTTGCCGTCCCAGCGCCATTCATGCGTGAAGCGCGTCAGCGCCGTGGCCAGCACCGGCTCCGGAAGACGCGCGCGCTGCCAGTTGACGCCGCCATCGGTCGAGACGTCCACCTGCGTGATCTTGCCCTTGCCCGACCAGGCGAAGCCGCGGATCTCGTACAGGCCCGGCCCCTTCACCGGCTTCTCCGGGCACGGGAAGGTGATCACCGACTTGGCATAGATGAGCCAGGTGAAGCCGCGGACTTTGCCGTCCGCCATAAGCTCGGTGTACTTCGATGTCTCTTCGCGTGAATACCAGGGCTGATCGCCGATCTGGATGCGGCGCAGCCACTTGATGTTCACGTTGCCCTGCCACCCGGGCACGATCAGGCGCAGCGGATAGCCCTGCTCGGGGCGCAGCGCTTCGCCGTTCTGGCCCCAGACGACGAGCACGTCGTCGAGACATTTCTCGATCGGCAGGCTGCGCGTCATGTGCGCGGCGTCGGCGCCTTCTACCAGCGCCCACTTCGCATCCTTCTTCAGGCCGACCTCTTCAAGGATGGTCGAGAGCTTGACACCGGTCCATTCGGCGCAGCTCACCATGCCGTGCGTGAACCTCAGCGAATTGAGCTGCGCCGCGCGCCATTCCATGCCGCCGTTAGCCGGGCATTCGAGGAAATGGATGCGCGACACCGACGGGAAGCGCTTGATGTCGTCCATCGTCAGGATGAGCGGCCGATCGACCATGCCGTGGATCATCAGCCGGTGCTGCGCCGGATCGACCTCGGCACGGCCGCCGTGATAGCGCTCGAAGAAGAGGCCGTTCGCGGTAATGATGCCGGGCTGCTCGTGCAGCGGCGTGAAGCTGACGGACGATTCCGTACCGGCGGTGAGCCACGGCACGTTGCGGCGGATGACGTCTTTCACGAAATCGGAGGGCTTGCCGTAGGGCCGGTCGACCACGCCGGGGCCGAGCATCTTCGACCAGTCCGGATCGGCTGGCGGTGCTGCCTCGTCCGCGCGCACCATCCGGCCGCCGAGCAACGTGCCGCCCGCGGCGGCGGCGCCGAGCAAAAACCGGCGGCGCCCGGAGCCCGATGCGGACTCGCGCGGATCCTCCCGCCATCCAGCCGGCAATTTCATCCCTGGGCTCCCGTCGTTCTTTTCACATAGCAATATTAGAATGTAATGCCGGACGTCCAGAAGAATTTTCCAGAAACTGGCTTAGAAGCAAAATCATTATTCTGCGTAAGGCGCAATCTATGCAAAAAGACTTGCGCGCGGATACCCCCGCTCGGCCGCTGCGGCGGTGTCAGGGCACGGCATTGTCAGCTTCTCGCCGCCAGCCTCAGATGCAGCACGCCAAAGGACCGGACCGAACGATGCGTCTTTTCAGTGCCCTGCTCGCCCAGCTGCTCACCCTCGCCGCGCCGGCGGCGGCCAGCGCTCAGGATTACGCGCCACTCGACCGGCCGCTCGCGATCCGGCAGGTGCCGGGGGCGGCGATCTATTACAGCATCGGCAGCCCCGGCGTGCCCGGCAAGGCGAACCAGGGCAACACCTCGAATGCCGGCTTCGTCGTCACCGACGACGGCGTCGTGGTGTTCGACGCGCTCGGCACGCCGAGCCTCGGCTGGGCACTCCTGCAAGAGATCCGCAAGGTGACCGACAAGCCGGTGCGCTATGTCGTGCTCAGCCATTATCACGCCGACCACATTTACGGTCTGCAGGCGCTGAAAGACCACACGCAGGCGGTCATCGTCGCGCAGGACCGCGCCCGCGAATACAAGGAGCAGGACGAGGAAATTCAGGACGAGCGCGCCGGCGCGCGGCTGGCGCAGCGGCGCGAGGCGCTGGCGCCGTGGGTGAACGACAAGACCCGCGTCGTGCCGCCCGACATCACGTTCAACGACCGCCTCACGCTGACGCTCGGCGGCGAGACGTTCCGCATGATCTATGCCGGACCGGCGCATTCGGCGAGCGACATGATGATGATGGTCGAACCGGATGGCGTGCTGTTCGCCGGCGACATCGTGCAGAGCGGACGCGTGCCGTTCATGAACGGCGACGACGTCGACACGAAGCAATGGCTCAAGGGACTGGAGGAGGTCGGCGCGCTGGCGCCGAAATTCATCATCCCGGGCCACGGCCAGCCCTCGACCGCGGCGCGCGAGGCGATCGCGTTCACGCGCGACTACATCGCCTATGTGCGCGCGGCGATGCAGAAGGCGGTCGACGACTGGACCGACTTCGATGTCGCCTACACGGCGACCGACTGGTCGAAATATGCGGGACTGCCGGCGTTCGACGCGAACAACCGGGGCAACGCCTATCGCATCTTCCTGGAGCTGGAAGCCGGCGCGTTCAAGCCGGACGCGCCGGCGCGCTAGGTCTTACGCCGAGGCGAGCGCAACGACGCGCGCCGGGCTGCGCAGGCCGACCGCCGCGCCGATCAGAATGCCGGCGACGGCGATCGCCGACGGCAGCGCGAGCGTCGAGAGGCCGGTGAGTCCCTGCCCGATCGAGCAGCCGAAGGCCATGACGCCGCCGACGCCCATCAGCGCCGCGCCACCGACCGAGCGCAGCATGTGGCTGTGCGAGGAGTAGCCTTCGAGGTGAAAGCTGCGCGTGACGAGCGCGGTGAGGAAGCTGCCGGCGAGCACGCCGGCCATCACGACGATGCCGAAGTTCAATGTCGAGCCGGTCGACAGCATCACGTATTGCAGCGAGTCCGCGATCGGCGCGATGAAGGTGAGCGAAGCGACCGGCACCGGCTCGAACGGATCGGCGCCGATGAAACCGGTGACGAACCAGCCGCCCGACACCAGGACGCCCATCACGACGCCTGCGACGATCAGCAGCTTCGACGCGCGGAACGGCGCGTAGGAAAAGGCGTAGACGAGAAGCGCGGCAGCGGCAGCGAGCGCGGCGAGACCGGCCGCAACCGACGGCGCAAGTCCTGCCTGCGACAGGAACGCCGGCAGCGACACCGCGCCGAGCGTCGACTGCGACCAATTGACGAGCGCGATGCGCACCGGCGCGATGAGACCCTTCAGCGTCATCTCGGCGGTGATGGCAATGGTCGCGATCACGATCAGCGAGCGCAGATTGCCCCGCCCGAGCAGCACCATGGCGCGCGAGGCGCAGGCATTGGCGGCGACCATGCCGTAGCCGAACAGCAGGCCGCCGAGCAGCACGACCGGCGCCGAGAAGGTCGGCGCGAGATAGATCGACTTCGTCAGGTCGACATAGCCGAAGGCGCTCAGCGCCTGCGTGCCCAGGATCGCGACGGCCACAGCGACGGCGACCGAGCGGATCATGCGGCCGTCGTTCTTGGTCCACTGATTGCGCAGACCGGAGACGACGCAGAAGCCACTGACGAGGCCGACGGCGCCGAAGACGAGGCCGATCAGGAAGCCGCTCGAGAGGACGATGGTGGTGACGGAAGCCATGGATGCACCAAAGGAAATAGGCGTTTCGGACCCATGAAGTGGCGCATCGGGGCCGTCGCTTCAATCCACCGGCGGCCGTGGCGAAAAGATAAAAAAATTACCCCTGCCCGGGGGATATGCCGGGGAAGAAACGTAGCGAAGGCGGCATTGAGAGAAGAATTTTCTACCAGCTATGAGACTATCAAACGGTGCCTAAATGCCTCCGCTTGGAAGATCATGCTCCTCATGCGGCATCCTGGAGGATCATCGCTGCGCCCTTCTCGGCAATCATGATGACGGCGGCGTTGGTGTTGCCGCTGACAACGGTGGGCATGATCGAGGCGTCGATCACCCGTAGACCGTCGAGACCGCGCACGCGCAGCCGCTCGTCGACGACGGCCTTGTCGTCCGGGCCCATGCGGCACGTGCTGGTCGGATGAAAGACGGTCGCGCCCTTCGCGCGCACGAAGTCGAGCAGGTCCTCGTCACGCGTCACCTGCGGCCCCGGGCCGAGCTCCTCGACGATGTAAGGCTGGATCGCCGGCTGGTTCATGATCTTTCGCGTGAGTTTCATGCCCGCGACCATCACGTCGCGGTCGGCGGGCGCCGACATGTAGTTCGGCTGGATCGCCGGCGCGGCCGCAGGATCGGCCGACTTGATGCGCACGTGGCCGCGGCTCTGCGGCCGCAACTGGCAGACCGACGCGATGAATCCCGGAAACGTGTGCAGCGACTGCCCGACCGATTCCGCGCTGAACAGGATGAAGTGGATCTGCACGTCGGGCGAAGCGAGCGACGGATCGGTCTTGAAGAAGCCGCCGGCGTAGCCCGCGCCGATGCTGAGATGGCCCTTGCGCGCCAGCAGGTATTCGAGCGCCATGCCGATGCGACCGGTCAGGCTCGCCATGGCGTCGTTGACGGTGATCGCCTGGCTGCATTTGTAATTGAAGCGCGCCTGCAAATGGTCCTGCAAATCGGCGCCGACGCCAGGCATGTCCCGCACCACCGGAATGCCGAACGACTTGAGGAGATCGGCGGGGCCGACGCCGGAGAGCTGCAGCAGCTGCGGCGAGTTGAAGGCGCCGCTCGAGAGGATGACCTCCGCCCGAGCGCGCGCACGGCGCGGCTGGCCGTCCTGCGTGTATTCGACGCCGACGGCCTTTGCTCCCTCGAACAGGATGCGCGAGGCGAGCGCGCGCGACGCGACGACGAGGTTGCTGCGCTTCTTCGCCGGCTTGAGGAACGCGCGCGCCGTCGAGCAGCGGCGGCCGCCGCGCGCGGTGAGCTGGAAATAGCCGGCGCCCTCCTGCTCGGGTCCGTTGAAGTCGTCGTTGCGCGGGAAGCCCGCCTGCTGCGCCGCCGCGATGAAGGCCTCGCACAGCGGATGCGGCGCGACGTCGGCGACGCCGAGCGGCCCGCCCTCGCCGTGCAGCTCGTCACCGCCGCGCTGCTGGTCCTCCGACTTGCGGAAATAGGGCAGCACGTCGTCGAAACTCCAGCCGGTATTGCCGAGCTGGCGCCAGTGGTCGAAGTCCTCGCGCTGACCGCGGATATAGAGAAGCCCGTTGATCGAACTCGAGCCGCCGAGCACCTTGCCGCGCGGCTGGATGACGTTGCGGTTCTTGAGTTCCGGCTCCGGCTCGGTCTGATACAGCCAGTTGAAGCGCGCGTCGGTGAACAGCTTCCCGTAGCCGAGCGGCACGTGGATCCAGATATTGCGGTCCGGCGGGCCTGCCTCGAGCAGCAGGACGCGATGCTTGCCCGACTCGGTCAGCCGGTTGGCGAGGACGCAGCCGGCACTTCCTGCACCGACGACGATGTAGTCGAACTCACCTGCTTCCACGGCCGAATCCTCCCTGCTCCGGACGATCGTTATGAGAAGTCGGGCCGCTATTCAACGGAGCGCGTCAGCGCAGCCGCCGACTGCCCGGCAAGCCGGCCGAGCACGGTCGCCGCGAGCAGGCCGTTGCCGGAGAGATAGCCCGACGCCGTCTCGCCCGAGACCCCGGCCGCCGCGCCGCCGGCCGCGAACAGGTTCGGAAACGTGCCGTCGCCGTGCCGCTTCACCCGCGCGGATGCATCGACGGCGAGGCCGCCCTGCGTGTGGAACAGCGCCCCGGTGACCTTGACCGCGTGCCATGGACCGGCGAAGGCCTGCGCCCTGGCGAAGCCGCGGCCGAACCGATCGGCAGTGCCGTCCGCCTTGCAGCGCTCGGCCTCCGCCCATTCTTCCGTCAGCGCGGCCGACGGCACGCGCATGCGCGCCGCGAGGTCGTCGAGCGACGCGGCCGTCACCAGCGCGCCGGCCTTCTCGGCGTTGCGGAAGTCCTCGAATTGTCGCGCAATGCCGGCGATGCGGCCATCGAACACGTTCCAGGCGATGCCGCCGGGCTGGCGCAGCACTTCGGCCGCCTGCTCGGAATACCCGCGTGATTCATCGCAGAAGCGGCGGCCTTGCGCATTGACCTGGATGCCGCCCTCCATGATCACCGCCCAGGTCACCAATATATTGTGCGGCGTCGCGACCGAGCCGTGGCCCTGATAGGCGCCGAGATGCGCGAGCTCGGCGCCGAGCGCGCGGCCCCAGTCAACCGCCTCGCCCTGATTGCCCGGATGGCCGAAATAGAGCGCGTCCGCCATCTCGGGGATCAGCTCGCGCACCAGCGCCGGATTACCGCCATAGCCGTTGCAGGCGAGCACGAGCGCGTCGCAACCGATCGTCTC
>JBQCFB010000013.1:0-33546 GCA_051959715.1 Pseudolabrys sp. | reverse complement strand
GGCGACCGTCGACAACACCGACTCCATCACCATCGACCCCGAACGCCTCCTCGAACTTCAGCCCGGCGAGAGCTACGGCCCGAACGAGGACCTGTCCGGCATCGAATTCCCGATCAATCCCGAGCGCGTCGCGCCCGTCCTCCGGCGCCTGATCTCGCCGACCAAGACGCGCGCGCGCATCTATGACCGCGACGGCGTGCTGATCCTCGACAGCCGCAATCTCTATGGCCGCGGCGACGTTTTGCGTTTCGACCTGCCGCCGCCGACGGCCGAGAAGCCGGGCCTGATCGAACGCGGCTTCATCGCGCTACGGCGCTGGTTCGGCCGCGGCGACCTGCCGCTCTACAAGGAGCTCGGACCCGAGAACGGCCGCGGCTATCCGGAGGTTGGGCAAGCCTTGCAGGGCCTGCACGCGAGCATGGTGCGCGTGAACGACCGCGGCGAGGTCATCGTGTCGGTGGCGGTTCCGGTGCAGCGCTTCCGCGCGGTGCGTGGCGTGCTGCTGCTGTCGACGCAGGGCGCCGACATCGACGACATGGTCGAGGCCGAGCGGCTCGCGATCTTCAAGGTGTTCCTGGTCGCCGCCGGCGTGATGGTGGTGCTGTCCATGCTGCTCGCCGGCACCATCGCCGGACCGGTGCGGCGGCTCGCCGACGGTGCCGAGCGCGTGCGCCGGCGCATCCGCAACAGGGTCGAGATCCCCGACTTCACGCGCCGCCGCGACGAGATCGGCCACCTCTCGGGCGCGCTGCGCGACATGACCGGCGCGCTCTATACCCGCATCGAGGCGATTGAAAGCTTCGCCGCCGACGTGTCGCACGAATTGAAGAACCCGCTGACGTCGCTGCGCTCCGCGGTCGAGACGCTGCCAATGGCGAAGACCGACGCCAACCGCAAGCGGCTGCTCGAAGTCATCGAGCACGACGTCAGACGGCTCGACCGCCTGATCACCGACATCTCCGACGCCAGCCGCCTCGACGCGGAATTGCAGCGCCAGGAGGCGGCGCCGATCGATCTCGCGCAACTGCTCGACGCGCTGGTCAAGGCCGCGAACGAGGTGCGCAGCGACGTCGCCGTGACGCTCAAGTTCGAAGGCGGCGCGCCGTCGACGTTCAAGGTGCCGGGCCACGACTCGCGGCTCGGCCAGGTGGTGAGCAACCTGATCGACAATGCGCGCTCGTTCTCGCCGCCCGGCGGCAGCGTCCGCGTCACCGGCCGCAAATTGAAGAACGAGGTCGAGATCCTCGTCGACGACGACGGCCCGGGCGTGCGGCCGGAGGCGCTGGAGAAGATCTTCGAGCGCTTCTACACCGACCGTCCCGAGGACCAGGGCTTCGGCCAGAACTCCGGCCTCGGCCTGTCGATCTCCAAGCAGATCGTCGAGGCGCATGGCGGCCGCGTCTGGGTGGAGAACCGCGTCGCGTCCGCGCGCGGCGGCGAAGAGCCGAAGGTGCTCGGCGCCCGCTTCCACGTCCGCCTGCCGGCGATGTGATGTCCACCATCCATGCCTCGGCCGTGCTCGTCGGCGCGCGCGCCGTGCTGATCCGCGGTGCGTCCGGCGCCGGCAAGTCGCTGCTCGCCTGGCAACTGATCAACGCCGCGCCGGCGCACGTCCCCTTTGCGCGGCTCGTCGCCGACGACCGCGCCATTGTCGAGGCCCATCACGGCCGGCTTCTCGTCCGCCCTGCACCGGAGATTGCCGGGCTTCTGGAAGTGCGCGGGCTCGGCATCCGCCGCGTGCCGCACGAGCCGAGCGCCGTCGCCGGCCTCGTCGTCGACCTCGCTGCGGCCGACGCCGACCGCATGGCGGCCCGCGAAGCGCTCAAGACCGAAATCCTCGGAGTCACATTGCCGCGATTGTCGATCGCGCCCTCTCACCCGGCCCTGCCCGCGCTCCTAGCTATGATCCACACGGCGGCGGCCGGCGATTGACCTCGCCCCCGGACCTGGGCTACCCCGGTCGCCCGCGTCGAAGTTAAGAAAAATTAACCATACCGGGCGTAGAGCTAGGCCTCGCCGAAACGGACCTCCGAGCCTCCTTTGGCCCCGACTTTCCGCAGCGCAGCACAGCGCCTACATAGCGAGGATGGCCCTTGCATTGGGGCTCCGAATGAGCCTGAATGTGCGGCCTTTCGTGCGGCGCAACAACGCGCCCACGGGGAGTTCGGAATGATCGGCCTCGTACTAGTGACCCACGGGCGGCTCGCCACAGAGTTCCGCTCAGCCTTGGAACATGTGGTCGGCCCACAGCAGCAGATCGAAGCCATCACCATCGGTCCCGATGACGATGTCGAGCAGTGCCGCAAGAGCATTCTCGAGGCGGTCAAGCGCGTCGACAGCGGCTCCGGCGTCGCGATCCTGACCGACATGTTCGGCGGCACGCCGTCGAACCTCGCCATTTCGGTGATGAGCCAGCCCAAGGTCGAGGTCCTGGCCGGCATCAATCTGCCGATGCTGATCAAGCTCGCCAAGGTGCGCGAGACCTGTCCCCTCGAAACCGCCGTCGCTGCGGCGCAGGAAGCCGGCCGCAAGTACTGCACGATCGCGAGCCGCGTCCTGACGGGCAAATGAGCGACAGCGCAGGCGCCGACGCAGGCCCGGACGGCGGCATCGTCCGCGACGTCCAGATCGTCAACAAGAAGGGCCTGCACGCCCGCGCCTCCGCGAAATTCGTGCAGATGGCCGAACAGTTCGACGCCCAGATCACCGTGACCCGGCATGGCGAGACCGTCGGCGGCACTTCGATCATGGGCCTGATGATGCTTGCCGCCAGCCCCGGCACGTCGATCCGCATTGCCTGCTCGGGCAAGGACGCTGCCGCCGCCATGGAGGCGCTGGCCGGCCTGGTGGCGAACCGCTTCGGCGAAGAGGAGTAGGGCCGTCATTCCGAGGCGCGGGCCGAAAGCCTGCGAACCCGGAATCCAGAACAACGGGCTGGATTCCGGGCCCGCGCGTTTCACGCGCGTCCCGGAATGACAACGCGCCTCACAGCAGCCGCTCGATGTCCGCCCTGATCGACTCCGGCGTCGCGTTTGGCGCGTAGCGGCGGACGGGCTTGCCGTCACGATCGATCAGGAATTTCGTGAAGTTCCATTTGATCGCCTGGCTGCCAAGCAGGCCTTTCGCCTCTCCCTTCAGCCATCGATAGAGCGGGTGCGCGCCCGGGCCGTTCACCTCCACCTTGGCGAACATGGGGAAACTGACCCCGAAATTCGTCTCGCAGAATTGCGCGATTTCGGGCGCCTCCCCCGGTTCCTGCGCTCCGAACTGATTGCAGGGGAAGCCGAGCACCTCGAAACCACGCCCGGAAAGATCCTCGTGGAGCCGCTCGAGCCCGGCATATTGCGGCGTGAAGCCGCAGCGGCTCGCCGTGTTCACGACCAGCACCGCCTGACCGCGGAACCGGCTGAGCGGCACTTCGTCCCCGGCCAGGCTCCGAGCGGAGAAATCGTAGAGCGTCGTCATCGGCCCAAATTAGCTCCCGAAATCCATATAAAGAAATCCTTATATATGCGTTGCGGGACCCGGCAGGGGCTGTTATAGGCACCCCCGAACCAAGCAACCCAAGCCTGTCGGAAGGACCGCCATGCCCGTCGCCAAGGAATACATCGTCAAGGACATCGGCCTCGCCGACTTCGGCCGCAAGGAGCTCTCGCTGGCCGAAACTGAAATGCCGGGCCTGATGGCGACGCGCGAAGAATTCGGTCCGAAGAAGCCGCTCAAGGGCGCGCGCATCGCCGGCTCGCTGCACATGACGATCCAGACCGGCGTGCTGATCGAGACGCTGGTCGCGCTCGGCGCGGACGTGCGCTGGGTCTCGTGCAACATCTACTCGACGCAGGACCACGCCGCTGCCGCGGTCGCCGCCGCCGGCGTGCCGGTGTTCGCGGTCAAGGGCGAGACGCTCAAGGACTATTGGGACTACACCGCCAAGCTGTTCGACTGGCACGGCGGCGGCTACCCGAACATGATCCTCGACGACGGCGGCGACGCGACGATGTACGTCCATCTCGGCCTGCGCGCCGAGAAGGGCGACACGGCGTTCCTCGACAAGCCGGGCTCGGAAGAAGAGGAAGTTTTCTTCGCGCTTCTGAAGAAGCAGCTCAAGGACAAGCCGAAGGGCTACTTCCAGGCGATCGCCGACTCCATCAAGGGCGTCTCGGAAGAGACGACCACCGGCGTGCACCGCCTCTACGACATGCAGAAGGCCGGCACGCTTCTGGGGCCGGCGATCAACGTCAACGACTCGGTCACCAAGTCGAAATTCGACAACCTCTATGGCTGCCGTGAATCGCTGGTCGACGGCATCCGCCGCGGCACCGACGTGATGCTGTCGGGCAAGGTGGCGATGGTCGCGGGCTTCGGCGACGTCGGCAAGGGCTCGGCCGCTTCGCTGCGCCAGGCCGGCTGCCGCGTCATGGTGTCGGAAATCGATCCGATCTGCGCGCTGCAGGCGGCGATGGAAGGCTACCAGGTCGTGACCATGGAAGACGCCGCGCCGATGGCCGACATTTTCGTCACCGCCACCGGCAACAAGGACATCATCACGATCGAGCACATGCGCGCGATGAAGGATCGCGCCATCGTCTGCAACATCGGCCACTTCGACAACGAGATCCAGATCGCCTCGCTGCGCAACCTGAAGTGGGACAACATCAAGCCGCAGGTCGACGAGATCACCTTCCCCGACGGCCACCGCATCATCATGCTGTCCGAAGGCCGCCTGGTGAACCTCGGCAACGCCATGGGGCATCCGTCCTTCGTGATGTCGGCCTCGTTCACCAACCAGACGCTGGCGCAGATCGAGCTCTTCGCCAACAACAAGGACGGCAAGTACAAGAAGGAAGTCTACGTGCTGCCGAAGTCGCTCGACGAGAAGGTCGCGCGGCTGCACCTCGCCAAGATCGGCGTGAAGCTGACCGAGCTGCGCAAGGATCAGGCCGACTATATCGGCGTCTCGCAGCAGGGCCCGTTCAAGAGCGATCATTATCGCTATTGAGCGACTCTCACACTCCGGCTTCGTGCTGTGCCCGGCCTTGCGCCGGGCACAGTCGTTTTGGGCCTTAAGTATTGAACCGGAGGGGCCTGTTTGACCGGAATCAACAATTGGAACTTTCCGTCGCGTTTGATGTTTCCCACCAGACTCTGTTGGAGGGCGCGATGCGGAAGTCCATGTCCCGCGCGGCCGTTCGCCCGGCCGCAGACCAGATGCAGGAATTCGTGAGCTGGTGGGCCACCGCCATGTGGTGCGGCGCGGCCGCCTACCTGCTGACGACGTTCCAGCCCTTCTGACGGCTCACTGCGTCGGCGGAATCAGCGTGATCGTATAGCTCTGGGGCTTGCCCAGGCTGCGGAAGAAGCCCCGCACGATCGTGCTCTCGACAACCCGGCTCCGCGGTGTCCCGGCCGCCAGTTCGGCCGCCTTCGATTTGCAGCCGGTCTCCTCCACGAAACAGACGATCGCGCTGCCCGCGCGTTTGAGTGCGGCTGCCGGCGGCGCCGGCATGTCGGTCAGAGCGCGCGGCCGATCGGCGCTCCAAGTGACGACGGCATAGGCGAGATCGGCGTCGCCGCCGACGAAGCGCAGCGGCTCGGGCGTCAGGTTTCGCCAGTCACGATCGACTTCCTGGGCCAGCAATTTCCCCTGCGCCTCAGCCGGCTGCGCCTTGTCGCGCGTGAACCAGGCAATCGCAGGCGACGCAATCAGCATGACAAGCGGGACCGCGACGGCGAGACCGATCAGGCGCTCGGTCTCGACCGCCCGGATGTTGAGCGCCGGCGGCGACAGGAGGACGACAGGCAGAAGCGTCCACGCCGACATGGACCACAGCGAGGTGATCTCGGTCTTGCCGACGAGCGCCGCGACGACAGGCAACAGCAGCGGCGCCCAGAACGCAGCGGCGACGAGGCGGCGGTCGTCGTCCAGCGGCCAGGCCGCATCGGCGAGCAGCGCCGGACGCCGCGCCATGGCCGCAACGATGACGAGCGGCAGCGCCACGTAGCCGAGCGAGCCGCCGAGATAGCCGAGCGCGCTCGTCGCGGCGGTCGCGAACGATTTTTCGCCGTGCACGATGAGGGCATAAGTGAACGGCGCGAAGTTCGTTTCGATCAGCCACTTCAGGTGCGGCGCCAGCACGACGAGGCCGACTACGACCGTGATCCACGGCGCCGGCGATCGGAAATAGGCGCGGCGGCGCCGGTCGACCAGCGCCGCGACGACGAGACCGGCGATCAGGAACACGGACCAGTACTTGCCGTACATCGCCAGCGCGGCAGCGGCGCCGGCAAAGGCCGCATCGAGACTCTCCCGCGTCCGGTAGGAGCGCAGGAACCACAGCGCGGTCGCCGCCCATAACGGCAGCAGCACCGTGTTCACGTTGTATTTGAGCGCGTGGAAGTTGAAGAACGGGATCAGCGTCAGCAGCGCCAGACCCACGACGCGCTTTTCCGCGTCGAGATAATCGCCCATGAGCTTCCAGGCGATCCACAGCGCGGCGACGGGCATCAGCATCGCCAGCGCGTAATAGGACCACTCCGCCATCGGAAAGACATCGAACCAGCCGGCGGCGAGCCAGGCGGCGAGCGGCGGATGCTTGAGATAGCCAAGCGACAGGTCGCGCGACCAGGCGATGATCTCGGTCATGTCCGCATGCAGGCCCTGCGGCGCCTTCGCCATCGTGCCGTAGGCCGTCCAGACCACCCAGTAGACGGCGAGCAGGACAAGCACGGTGCGGTCCCGCCGCGCCGGATCGGTCAGCGCGGCGCGCAGGCGGGCAAGGCGGGTGGCGGGACCGGACATGGCAGGGCTATGACACGGGGCAGCCGGATTCGTCCAACCGTTAGCCGCATGCGAAGTCGTCATTCCGGGGCGGTGCCGGAGGCACCGAACCCGGAATCCAGGGCCATTCGACGGGCCGTGCCACTCGACCCTGGATTCCGGGTTCGCTCGCTGCGCTCGCGCCCCCGAAAGACAGGCAAATTGGCTCCGGACCCGTCAGAGGATTGCGTGTTTACCCCCAGCCCGGGTGTTATCTCGCGCCCCATGACGTCTGTTCCGATCGAAAACATCCGCAATTTCTCCATCGTCGCGCACATCGACCACGGCAAGTCGACGCTGGCCGACCGGCTGATCCAGCTCACCGGCGGGCTCGACGCGCGCGAAATGGCGGGCAAGGAGCAGGTGCTCGATTCGATGGACATCGAGCGCGAGCGCGGCATCACGATCAAGGCGCAGACCGTGCGCCTGAACTACCGCGCGAAGGACGGCAAGAACTACATCCTCAACCTGATCGACACGCCCGGCCACGTCGACTTCGCCTACGAGGTGAACCGCTCGCTCGCCGCCGTCGAGGGCTCGCTCCTCGTCGTCGACGCCAGCCAAGGCGTCGAGGCGCAGACGCTCGCCAATGTCTACCAGGCCATCGACAACAACCACGAGATCGTCCCCGTCCTCAACAAGATCGACCTGCCGGCCGCCGAGCCGGAGAAGGTGAAGTCGCAGATCGAGGACGTGATCGGGCTCGACGCCTCGCAGGCGATCGGCATCTCGGCCAAGACCGGCCTCAACATCGACCAGGTGCTGGAGGCGATCGTCACCAAGCTGCCGCCGCCCAAGGGCGACCGCGACGCGCCGCTCAAGGCGCTGCTGGTCGATAGCTGGTACGACGTCTATCTCGGCGTCGTCGTGCTGGTGCGCATCGTCGACGGCGTGCTCAAGAAAGACCAGCGCATCCGCATGATGGGCACCGACGCCGCCTACGACGTCGACCGCACCGGCGTGTTCACGCCGAAGCTGGTGATGGTCGACGAGCTCGGCCCCGGCGAGATCGGCATGCTCACCGCCTCGATCAAGGAAGTGGCGGACACGCGCGTCGGCGACACGATCACCGACGACCGCAAGCCGGTCGACAAGCCCTTGCCCGGCTTCCGCCCGGCGATCCCGGTCGTGTTCTGCGGCCTGTTCCCGGTCGACGCCGCGCAGTTCGAGGATTTGCGCGCGGCGATGGGCAAGCTGCGCCTCAACGATGCGAGCTTCACCTACGAGATGGAGACGAGCGCCGCGCTCGGCTTCGGCTTCCGCTGCGGCTTCCTCGGCCTCCTGCACCTCGAGATCATCCAGGAGCGGCTGTCGCGCGAGTTCAACCTCGACCTGATCGCGACCGCGCCGTCCGTCATCTACAAGATCAAGAAGACCGACGGCGAGGAGCTGGAGATCCACAATCCGGTCGACATGCCGGACCCGAACCACATCGAGGAAATGCAGGAGCCGTGGATCGAGGCGACGATCCTGACGCCCGACGAATATCTCGGCGCCGTCCTGAAACTCTGTCAGGACCGCCGCGGTTCGCAGAAGGAGCTGACCTATGTCGGCAACCGCGCCATGGTGAAGTACGACCTGCCGCTCAACGAGGTGGTGTTCGACTTCTACGACCGGCTCAAGTCGGTGTCGCGCGGCTACGCCTCGTTCGACTATCACCTGACCGACTACAAGCCGGCCGACTTGGTCAAGCTGTCCATGCTGGTCAACGGCGAGCCGGTCGACGCGCTGGCCATGCTCGTGCACCGCACGCGCGCCGAGACGCGCGGCCGCGCCATGGCGGAGAAGCTGAAAGAACTGATTCCGCCGCACATGTTCCAGGTGCCGATCCAGGCCGCCATCGGCGGCAAGGTGATCGCGCGCGAGACCGTGCGCGCCTTCCGCAAGGACGTGACCGCCAAGTGCTACGGCGGCGACGCCACGCGCAAGCGCAAGCTTCTGGAGAAGCAGAAGGAAGGCAAGAAGAAGATGCGCCAGTACGGGAAGGTCGACATCCCGCAGGAGGCGTTCATCGCCGCGCTGAAGGTGGATGTGTAGGCGCATCCCGAGTCATTCCGGGGCGCTCGCGACAGCGAGCGAGCCCGGAATCCAGAAACTCTGAAGACAGCCAGCCTTGCTGGATTCCGGGTTCGCGACCTGGCGGTCGCGCCCCGGAATGACTGGAAGAATTGAATGATCCGTCTCGACTCCATCTCCAAACAAAACGGCCATCAGCTCCTCTTCGTCGAGGCATCCGCGGCGCTCAACAGAGGCGAGAAGGTCGGCCTCGTCGGCCCGAACGGCGCCGGCAAGACCACGCTGTTCCGCATGATCACCGGCCAGGAGCAGCCCGACGAAGGCCAAGTCTCGGTCGATCGCGGCGTGACCATCGGCTACTTCAGCCAGGACGTCGGCGAGATGGCCGGGCGCTCCGCTGTCGCCGAAACGATGGAAGGCGCGGGTCCGGTGAGCGAGGTCGCCGCCGAGATGCGCGAACTCGAAACGGCGATGGCCGATCCGGAGCGCGCGGACGAGATGGACGCGATCATCGAGCGTTACGGCGAGGTGCAGCACCGCTTCCAGGAGCTCGACGGCTATGCGCTCGAGGCGCGCGCGCGCGAGGTGCTCGCCGGGCTTTCGTTCAGCCCGGAGATGATGGACGGCGACGTCGGCAAATTGTCCGGCGGCTGGAAGATGCGCGTCGCGCTCGCCCGCATTCTGCTGATGCGGCCGGACGCGATGCTGCTCGACGAGCCGTCGAACCATCTCGATCTCGAGAGCCTGATCTGGCTCGAGCAGTTCCTCAAGGGTTACGAGGGCCTCTTGCTGATGACCTCGCACGACCGCGAGTTCATGAACCGCATCGTCGGCAAGATCGTCGAGATCGACGGCGGCGGGCTGACGACCTATTCGGGCGATTACGAGTTCTACGAGCAGCAGCGCGCGCTGGCCGAAAAGCAGCAGCAGGCGTCGTTCGAGCGTCAGCAGGCCATGCTCGCCAAGGAGATCAAGTTCATCGAGCGCTTCAAGGCGCGCGCCTCCCACGCTGCGCAGGTGCAGAGCCGCGTAAAGAAGCTCGACAAGATCGAGCGCGTCGAGCCGCCGAAGCGGCGGCAGACCGTGACGTTCGACTTCCCGACCGCGCCGCGCTCCGGCGACGACGTCGCGATCCTCAAGGACGTGCAGAAGGGCTATGGCAGCCGCAGCATCTATGACGGCCTCGACTTCACCGTGCGCCGCAAGGAGCGCTGGTGCGTCATGGGCGTCAACGGCGCGGGCAAGTCGACGCTCCTGAAGCTGATCGCCGGCGCGACCGAGCCGGACGATGGGTCAGTGACGATCGGCGCCAGCGTCAAGATGGGCTACTTCGCGCAGCACGCCATGGACCTGCTCGACGGCGAGCGCACCGTGTTCGAGGAGCTCGAATACGCCTTCCCGCAGGCCGGCCAGGGCTCGCTGCGCACCCTCGCCGGCTGCTTCGGCTTCTCCGGCGACGACGTCGAGAAGAAGTGCCGCGTGCTCTCCGGCGGCGAGAAGGCGCGGCTCGTCATGGCGCTGATGCTCTACGACCCGCCGAACTTCCTGGTGCTCGACGAGCCGACCAACCATCTCGACATGGCGACGAAGGAAATGCTGATCGGCGCGCTTTCAGATTACGAGGGCACGATGCTGTTCGTCTCGCACGACCGGCACTTCCTCGCGGCGCTGTCGAACCGCGTGCTCGAGCTGACACCCGAGGGCGTGCACCAGTATGGCGGCGGCTACACCGAATACGTCGCACGCACCGGCCACGAGGCGCCGGGACTGCACAGCTAGCGACCCCGCTGGACGGCTCTTCCTTTAAGGCGGATCATCGCGCCGTCCTTCAGCCGGGAGCCGCTCCATGCTGCGCCGATCCGCCATTCGATTCGCCGCCGGTCTTGCCTTCATCCTCGGGACCAGCCTCGCGCAGGCCGCCGACGTCCACGTCATGATCTCGGCCGGCTTTTTCCACGTCTATTCCGAGCTCGGCCCCGCTTACGAAAAGGCGACCGGCAACCATCTCATCACCACGCGCGGCCCATCACTCGGCGATTCTCCGGAGGCGATCCCGACGCGGCTCGGACGTGGCGAGGAAGCCGATGTCGTCATCATGGACGGCCACGGCGCCGACATGCTCGACAAGAAGCATCTCACCAAGGACGGCTCCCGCATCAATCTGGCGGAGTCCTTCATCGGCGCGGTGGTGCGCTCGGGTCAGCCGAAGCCCGATATCTCGACCAATGACGGCCTGCGCAAGGCGCTGCTCGCCGCGAAGTCCGTCGCCTATTCCGACAGCTCCAGCGGCACGTATCTCTCGACCGTCGGCTTCAAGAAACTCGGCGTCGCCGAGGAGGTCGCGAAGAAGTCGCGCAAGGTGCGCGGGCCCCCGACCGGCGAGCCCGTCGCGGCGGTGATCGCGCGCGGCGAGGCCGAACTCGGCTTCCAGCAGGTCGCCGAACTGATCCACACGCCGGGCGTCGATTTCGTCGGCACCGTGCCGGCGGACATCCAGCCGCCGACCTATTTCGTCGGCGCCCTGACCGCGCACACGAAGCAGCCCGAGGCCGCCGTCGCCCTCCTTCGGTTCCTGTCGTCGGCGGACGCCGCCCCGGTGATCACCAAGGACGGCCTCAAGCCGCTCGCCGCAAAATAGCGGCTACGACGCGAGCCGGAACAGTCCGAGCCCGTCGCGCACCTCGGCGAGCGTGGCGTCGGTGACGGCGCGCGCCCGCGCCGTGCCCTCGCGCATGACGTCGAGCACGTAGTCCGGATAGCGCGCGCATTCGGCGCGCCGCTCGCGGATCGGCGCCAGCAGCGCCTGCAAGACTCCTTCGAGCCTCCGCTTGACCGCCATGTCGCCGAGGCCGCCGCGCCGATAATGCGCTTTCAAATCGGCGACGGCCGCCGCGTCGTCGTCGAAGGCATCGAGCCAGGTGAAGACGACGTTGCCCTCGACCGTGCCGGGATCGCTGGCGCGCAAATGGTTCGGGTCGGTGTACATCGCATGAACCGCGCGGCCGATCTCGTCCGGCGACGCTGACAGCGCCACGGCATTGCCGAGCGACTTGCTCATCTTGGCCTTGCCGTCGATGCCGGGCAGCCGGCCGACCTTCGGAATGACGGCCTCCGCCTCGACCAGCACGGCGCGGCCGATCTGCGCGTTGACGCGGCGGACGATCTCGTTGGTCTGCTCGATCAGCGGCGCCTGGTCCTCGCCGACCGGCACGATGCCCGCCTTGAAGCCGGTGATGTCGGCGGCCTGCGCCACCGGGTAGCAGAGGAAGCCCGCCGGAATGTCGCGGCCGAAGCCGCGCGCGCGGATTTCGTCCTTGATCGTCGGATTGCGCTCCAGCCGCGCCACCGTGACGAAGTTGAGATAGAGCATCGTCAGCTCGGCCAGCGCCGGCAGCGCGGACTGCACGCAGATCGATGTCTTCTCCGGATCGATGCCGACGGCGAGATAGTCGAGCACCACTTCCATGACGTTTCGCCGCACTTTGGCGGTGTCATGCGCATTGTCGGTCAATGCCTGCATGTCGGCGAGCAGCAGGAACTGGCGATGCGTGTCCTGCATCGCCACGCGATTCTTCAGCGAGCCGACGTAATGGCCGAGATGAAGCGGGCCGGTGGTGCGGTCGCCGGTGAGGATGACGGGCTTCGGGATGGCTGGGGCATGCATGGCTTTTCTCCGGGTGGGAGCCGCCGTGCATCGGAAAGCCATGACATCACATTGCCTGCCGATTGAACGGCGGCTACGTCTGATGTCTGGAAAAGAAAGACGACGCGGCCGCTCCTTCAGAAGGAGCGCCACCAAAACTTGCGGGCAAGGGCCATCGCGTCGGTCATGCGCGGGACATGCCACAGTTTTGCAATTCCGGCAAGCCGGAAACCGCTACCGCTACACCACCGGCGTTTCGCCGCGCATGATCGTCGCGAGCACGGGCATGTCGATATTGCCGCCCGACAGGATGACGCCGGCACGTTTGCCCTTGAGACGGCCGCGCTCCTGCATGAGCGCCGCGAAGCCGGCAGCGCCGGCGCCCTCCGCGGCATTGTGCGTGGCCGTGTAGAGGATGCGCACGGCCTCGGCGATCTCGTCCTCGCTGACCGCGACGACGCGCGCCGCGCCTTTCGCGACGATGTCGAACGGCTCGGCCTGCGGCTCGCGGCAGGCCATGCCGTCGGCAAAGGTACGCGCACTGTCTGTCGCGACGGGCCGGCCGGCCTTCATGGAGAGTGCAAAGGCCGACGCCTTCTCGGCGACGACGCCGACGATCTCGGTCTTCAGCCCCATCAGGTCGCGCACGGTGATCAGGCCACAGATGCCGGAGCCCATGCCGATCGGCACATAGACGACGTCGAGATTCCCGGCCGCAGTGAACAATTCGTGCGCATAGGTCGCAACGCCCTTCACCAGCTCCTTGTGGAACGACGGCACGAAGTGAAAGCCGCGATTGTGCTGGATCTGCGCCGCGACGACGCGGCTCTCGTCGAAGTCCTTGCCCGCCGTGACGAGCTCGCCGCCGAAGGCTTCCATCGCTGCATTCTTCTCGGCCGATTGGCCCGCGGGCACGACGATGACGGCCGGCCGGCCGAGCCGCCGCGCCGCGATCGCCACCGACTGCCCGTGATTGCCGCGCGTCGCCGTGACCAGCCCTTTCGGCAGGCCCGTGCGGCGCAGCGATTCCCCGTAGACGAGCCCGCCGCGCGCCTTGAACGAGCCGGTCGGCGTGTGGTTCTCGTGCTTCAGCACGACCTCGCAGCCGGCGTGGCGCGCAAGCAGCGGCCAGGCATAGGCCGGCGTCGCCGGCACCAGGCTGCGCACGACCGCGGTCGCGGCTTCGAGCTCGTCGAGAGTGAAAAGCGGCATGCGCCTGTTGTAGCGCGCCGCCGCCGAAGCGCAAACCGTCAGGGCGCAAGCTCGTCGTCGCGCATGGCCACGAAGATCAGGACCGCGGCGATCACCATGACGAAGCGGAACGCGCTCGGCACGCCGTTCCATTGCTGCGACTGCCACATGCCGAACCATTCGCCGCCGAAGGTCATGAAGCCGACCTGCCAGAGCAGGAAGCCGAGGATCAGGCCGGCGACCGCATAGGTCTTGGCGCGGTTGAACGAGACCGCCGAGGCGCGGAGCTTGCGCGCGAGCGCGGCCACGCCGATCCAGCAGACGATCGCGGTGAGCACCTCCGCGGTGATGATCATGGCGTAGCCGAAGTGCTGGAGCGCCGGGCTGGTGATCGCACGCCAGGTGATGGTCGAATTCGGGAAGATGGTGTCCATCGCCAGCACGTGCTGGACGAAGACGAGGTTGGTGCCGTAGTCGGTGATATTGCCGAAGGCGACCAGCGTCGCGAACAGCGCGATGGCGGCGAGGGCCGCGACCTTGGCGATGCGGATTGCGAGCATGGCTCCCCCGAACATGCGACCCGCTCAATATAGCGCATCGACCGCCGCAGGCGATCCTCTATAGTCCGCGTCCGATGATCGACACCGAACCTCGCGCGAGCCTCGGCGACGCCGTCGCATGGCTCGCCGCCTGCGACGCCCTGCCCGCCGAGGTGGACGCCAAGGCGCGGCTTCTCCTGCTCGACACGCTCGGCTGCCTCATCGCCGGTCTCCAGCACGAGGACGTGTTGCGTTTCGGGCAGAGCCTCCGCCCCGGATTTCCGGGGCCGCTGTCCTGGCCATCATCGGACACGGCGCTCGGCCCCGCGGGCCTTGCGGCGCTCGGCGCCACCGCCGCCTGCTGGGACGAGGCCTGCGAAGGCAATGCCGCCGCGCACGGACGTCCGGGGCTCCCGGTCGTGCCGGCGGTGCTCGCGCTCGCCGCCGACCGCGACGCCACACTCGGAGACGCGCTCATCGCCATCGCGACCGGCTACGAGATCGGCGCTCGCGCAGGCGAGGCTTGGCGCATTCCGCCGGGCTGGCACGTCGACGGCGGCTGGCATTCGCTCGGCGTCGCCGCCGCGGCCGCGCGTCTCCTCGGCGGGCCGGAACGCATGCAGGCCGCGATCGAAACCGCCGCATGCCAGATTCCGGCGAGCCTCTATTTGCCGATCACCGCCGGCTCGGTCGTCCGCAACACCTATGTCGCGCATGCCGTCCTGCTGGGCGTCATGGCGGCGGCTGCGGCGCACGCCGACTTCGAGCCGCCGCGCGGCGCGCTCGAGGAGGCGCGACGCCGCGTTCTGCGCGCGAGCGACGATGCGGCACCCTCACCCGCCGGCCGCTGGACGCTGCTCGACGGCTACCTGAAGCCGTTCGCCAGCGTGCGGCACACGCACTACGCGGTTGCCGCCGCCTTGAAGTTGCGCGCACGCACGGGCTTCGCGCTCGACAAGATCCGCGGCGTCACGCTGCGCACCTATGGCGAGGCCGTGCAGTATTGCGGCAACCGCACGCCGGCGACTCCGATCCAGGCGCAGTTCAGCCTCTCCTACGCGATCGCCGCCGCGCTCGTACTCGGCGACCTCGGTCCCGAGGCCTATGCCGACGTCGGCGATGCAACCATCGTTGGCATCGAGCGGCGCGTTGCAATCGAAGCGGAGTCCCAGCGCACGCGTCGCGGCGCGGCGCTCGTCATCGATCTCGGCGACGAGACGCTGACGGAAAGCGTCGACGCGGTGGCCGGCGACGCCACGATGCCGATGCGGCGAGACGACGTGCTGGCCAAGTTCACGCGCTACACCGCGCCGGCGCTCGGCCGCGCGCAGGCCGAGACACTGGCCGCCTTTTGTCTCGACGGCGGCGCGCAGGAGCCCGCGCGCCGGTGCTTTACTTTCGCGCCCCAGCGGTGACACTGCGCCCGTCATAGTCACGGGAGAACGCGCATGAGCGGGCAGGACAACTTCGGATCGCGCTGGTCGCGGCGCGCCGTGCTCGGCGCGGCGCTCGGTGCGCCCTTCGCGCTCGGCGCTCGCGCCGCCGACGATTATCCGTCGCGCCCGCCGCACATGATCGTGCCCTTCGCCGCCGGCGGGCCGACCGACGTGCTCACACGCATCGCCGCCGAACAGGTCGGCCCGCGCCTCGGCCAGCAGATCGTCGTCGAGAGCCGCGCCGGCGCCGGCGGCAACATCGCCGCCGAATACGTCGCGCGCAGCGCGCCCGACGGTTACACGATGCTCGTCGCCGGCCAGGCGATCCTCGCCATCAACAAGGCGCTGTACAAGAAGATCGGTTACGACGCCGCGACCGATTTCACGTTCGTCGGCATGCTCGGCGTCATCGCCAATGTGCTGCTGGTCAACCCGCAGGCAGTGCCGGTCAATTCGGTCGCCGAGCTCGTTGCGCTCGCCAAGAAGAAGCCGGGCGCAATCTCCTACGCGTCGAACGGGCCGGGCTCGCTCACGCACCTGACCACCGCGGTCATGGCGCATCAGGCCGGCATCGATCTCCTGCATGTGCCCTATCAGGGCGCGTCGGCGCTGATGACCGACCTGCTCGCCGGCCGCATCGGCATGACTTTCACGGCTGCGTCGGCCGCTTTGCCGCTCGTCAAGTCCGGCCAGCTCCGCGCCATCGCCGTCACCACCGGCACACGCAGCCGCTTCGCGCCGGACGTGCCGACCCTCGTCGAGAGCGGCTTCCCGAGCCTCAACGCGCCGACCTGGTTCGCAGCAACGGCCTCCGCGAAGACGCCGGCGCCGATCGTCGCCAAGCTGCGCACCGAGTTCAACGCGGTGATCGGCAGCGACGCCTACGCCAAGGCGCTCGAGGCGCGCTCGATGGAGGTGATGCTCGTTCCGACGGAGAAGTCCGACGAATTCCTCGCCAAGGAACGGGCACTGTGGAGCGACGCCGTCAAGCTCACCGGCGCTTCGGTGAACTAGGTCGCGCCGCGCCATCGGCGGCGATCGCAAATACCAATTTTCGAGAAATTGCGGCGAAAGGCCTAAGCGTTCACTTCCCACGGAACCAGGAATTCGACGCCGACCTTGGTGCCCTCGGCGTTGCGCCGCACGACGCGGCAGCGGCGCGACACGGTGAGCGTGAAATCGTCGAGCTCGCCCGCATTCTCGACCGAGATCAGCGCGCCGGTCTGCGAGATATCGTGGATCATGCAATGCTGTTCGGCGGCAGCATCGCCGGTACTGATCAGCGCTTGCACCTGCACGTCATAGCGGCGGGCGCGCCGGCGCTCGCGGGCGGCGAGCACGGTCTGAAACCTTCCCATGTCTTGCTCCGGGTACGGGTACGATACGACCGCATCGTCGGGGCAAATTCCAAGGAACTCGTTCCGCAAACCGATTCAAATTGGCTCAATCATGCCGGCGAATTGCCGGCGAAGCGCGCGCGTTTTGTCAGCGCGCGCCCGGGCCGCCGTAATACGGATTGGACGGCGCGAAGATGTTGCGGAAGGTCGTCTCCTCGCCGTACGAGCGGACCGGATGCTTGCGCACGGAAGCGATCCTTTCCTGCCGCAGCGCCGGCGCGCCTTCGCCCGTGACGACGATCCTCGTGTCACGGACGTTCGCGCGCACCAATTCGAACAGGATTTTTGCGTTGTTCGGGTGCAGGCGGATGCAGCCATGCGAGGCCGGGCGGCCGAGCCGCGAGACTTCGTAGCTGCCGTGGATCGCGTAGCCGCCGCTGAAGAAGATCGACCACGGCATCGGCGCCATGTCGTATTTGCGCGAGAACCATTTGCGCTCGAGGCGCTCCGGCCGATAAGTGCCGACCGGCGTGCGATAGCCCCAGCGCGCGGTCGAGACCGGCCAGTCGTAACGACGCGCGCCGTCGACGTCGACGCTGAGCCGCTGCGCCGACTTGTCGACGGTGACGACGATGCCCGCACGCGCCGGCATGGCGGCGCACAGGCAAGCGACGAGCACGGCAATGGCGCCGAAGATGCGCGGCATAAGGACCCTCCCCGCGGCGACATTGCCACCGCGGCGGGGTCCGTTTCCTAATTTAGGTCAACGCGGTTAATGCCGGCGGTCAGCGGGTGATCCCGTATTTGCGGTCGAGGCTGCGCAGCCAGGCCTCGCGCTCGCGCAGAATGCGGGCTTCGTCG
Source organism: Pseudolabrys sp. (assembly GCA_051959715.1). Lineage (GTDB taxonomy): Bacteria > Pseudomonadota > Alphaproteobacteria > Rhizobiales > Xanthobacteraceae > Pseudolabrys. The sequence continues at coordinate 15,706 of JBQCFB010000013.1, read as the reverse complement.
CTGCCGCGGGACACCGCATGATGGGCGCTTTCGCGGGGTGCCGGCATGACCTTCGCCACAGCCGGCGCGGCCGGGACCGCGGCCACCGGATGCGTACGTGCGCTCAGATGCTCGGTCGCTTCCTGCGCCGCCGCCACCTTGTCGAGCGCCTTGGCGAAATGCGCCTGCCCCGCGTCCGCCATCGGCACGTCGCGCGGCGCCGGTCTCACCGCCGGCAGCGCACCGTCGAGCACGACGATCCTGGTGTGGTTTGCGCCCGCGCGCTTCACGAGACCGAACAGGGTGCGGGCGTGATCAGGACGAAGCCTTACGCACCCGTGCGACGCCGCCCTCCCGAGATTGTAGGCTTCCATCGTGCCGTGCATGGCGTAGCCGCGATGGAAGAACACCGACCACGGCATCGGCGAGTTTTCGTATTTGTGCGAGTACCAGTGCCGCTCGAGCCGCTCAGGATGGAAGACGCCCGTCGGCGTGGCGTAGCCGCGGCGGCCGGTCGAGACCGGCCAACGATAGGCTTCGGCGCCGTCGACGATGACCGCGACGCGCTGCTGCGATTTGCTGATGTTCACGACGAGCTCGGCGCGCGCGCTCGCGCAGACGAACAGTGACGCGGCAGCGGCTGCCGCAAACAGGCCTCGGCGCATGGAACTCCCCCGAGTTACGAGCCGGTTCCGAGCTTCGCGCGGGCGATGGAACTTGTAAAGTTTTAATTAACCATGAAAGCTATTGATCCCACTGGGATTTTCGGATGCTCTCTGGTATCGGGCGACCAGCGGGGCGCTAAACCATAGTCAGCATTTAACCTGACACCGTCGGCGGCGCGCGGTACTGAATCGACATGCGAATGCGCCTTTTCGCCCTCGCCGGGCTGTCCACTCTGATCGTCGCCGGCATGCTCGCCGTTGCCGAGCGCGCGTCGATCGCCCAGTCGCCGCCCGATGCTCCGGCGGCGGAGAGCGCCGCGCCGACGATTGCCGCGCCGACGGCGCCGACCGAGGCTGCGCCGGTCGCACCCGCTGCACCGGCCGCGCCTGCTGCATCATCAACTCCGGCGAGTCCGACACCGAGCACGCCGAGCGTCGCCAATCCGGCTCCTGCCGCGCAGACGCCCGCGCCCGTCGTGACGGCGCCGCCCGCCGCACCGGCGCCCGTGGTCACTGCGCCGCCGGCGCAGACGCCCGCGCCTGTCGTCACAGCACCGCCTGTTCAGGCGCCCGCGCCGGTCGTCACCGCGCCTGCCGTGCCGGAACAGAAGCCGGCTACCGAAGCGAAGAAAAAAGAGAGCCATGAGCCGGCGAAGCAGTTGTTCTCCGAGACCAAGTTGCCGTCGATCGGCAAGGCGACGTCGATCGGCTATTACACACATGGCTGTCTGCAAGGCGGCATGCCGCTGCCGGTGACCGGCAAAACCTGGCAAGTGATGCGCCTGTCGCGCAATCGCAATTGGGGCCATCCCGAACTCGTCAAATTCCTCGAGCGCTTCGCCCCCGCCGCCGCCAAGGCGACCGGCTGGCACGGCATCCTCGTCGGTGACATGGCGCAGCCGCGCGGCGGCCCGCTGCCGTTCGGCCATATGAGCCATCAGGTCGGGCTCGACGTCGACATCTGGTTCATGCCGATGCCGGGTCACGTTCTCAGCAAGGAAGAGCGCGAGAAGACATCAGCGATCAATCTCGTCGCCGACGACTGGAAGCACGTCAATCCGAAGACCTGGTCGCCGGCCGACGTCGCCTTCATCCGCACCGCCGCCGAGCAGCCGGAGGTCGAACGCGTGCTCGTCAATGCGGCGATCAAGAAGGAGATGTGCCGCATCCAGGGCGACAAGCATCCCGACTGGATGGACAAGGTTCGCCCCTGGTACGGCCATCACGACCACATCCACGTGCGCCTGAAGTGCCCGGCCGATTCACCGAACTGCCGCAAGCAGCCGGCCGTGCCGGAGAGCGCGGGCTGCGCCGACAAGGATCTGGCGTTCTGGTTCTCCGACAAGGTGCTGCATCCGAAGAAGAAGGTCGGAGGCAAGCCGCCGAAGCCCCTGATGCTCGCCGACCTGCCGCCGGCCTGCAAAGGCGTGCTCGACGCGCCGGCCAAGACGATCAGCGCCGGCGTGCAGGACGCGCACTGAGCTTCTCATCCCTCCCCTTTCAGGGGAGGGATGTCACGCCACCGGCAGGACGTTGGTGTATTTCACCTGCTCCAGCGCGAAGCTCGACTCGATCGAGGCGATGCCGTCGAGCCGCGTCAATTTGGTCTTGAGGAAGCGCTCATAGGCGGCGAGGTCGGGCACGACGACGCGCAGCCAGTAGTCGCGCGGGCCGGTCATCAAGTAGCACTCGAGCACTTCGGGCCAGCGCTGGATCGTCTTTGCAAATCGGTCGAGATTCTCTTCGCCCTGCCGCTCGAGCTTCACCGAGATGAAGACGCTGACCGGCAGGCCGACGGCGCGCTGGTCGAGCACCGCCACATAGCGCGAGATGACGCCGGCCTTTTCGAGCAGCCGCACGCGGCGCAGGCAGGGCGACGGCGACAGGCCGACCTTGTCGGCAAGATCGGCAAGGCTCATGCGGCCGTCGGCCTGAAGCAGCCGCAGGATCTTGAGGTCGACGGAATCGAGCTTTGCGGCTTCTGGCATGAATCGCTCATTTAGACGACATTTTTGGCAGAATACGCCAATCCCGGTTGACCCTCTAGCCAGAATTGGCAGGCATCGCCTGGTGATCGCATGCAGAATCAGACCCATCATCCCGAGGTGTCCGCGCGCAGCGCGGACCTCGAAGGATGCACGGCCCCGGCCGCCGCCCTTCGAGGCTCGCCGCTGAGGCGGCTCGCACCTCAGGGTGGCGGGACGAACGCTGGAAGGCGGCTGGTGATGACAAAGCGCACTGACAACCTCCCCATCCTCGCCGCGCTCGAGCGCAAGGTGCTGTGGCTGGCGAGCTGGATGATCCACAACGCCAATCATCTGCGCGACAACGACGACGGGTTGAAGGTCGGCGGCCATCAGGCTTCGTCCGCCTCGCTCGCTACGATCATGACCGCGCTCTATTTCGACGTGCTCAAGCCCGAGGACCGCGTCGCGGTGAAGCCGCATGCCTCGCCGATCTTCCACGCCATTCAGTACCTGCTCGGCAAGCAGACGCGCGAACGCATGGAAGCCTTCCGCGGCTACAAGGGCGCGCAGAGCTATCCCTCGCGCACCAAGGACGCCGACGACGTCGACTTCTCCACCGGCTCGGTCGGCCTGGGCGTCGCGCAGACGCTGTTCTCGTCGCTCACGCAGGACTATGTGCGCGCGCACGGCTGGGGCACCGACCGGCCCGAGGGCCGCATGGTGGCGCTCGTCGGCGACGCCGAGCTCGACGAAGGCAACATCTTCGAGGCGCTGCTCGAGGGCTGGAAGCAGGGCCTGCGCAATTGCTGGTGGATCATCGACTACAACCGGCAAAGCCTCGACGCGGTCGTGCGTGAGGGCCTGTGGGAGCGCTACGAGCAGCTGTTCAAGAACTTCGGCTGGAACGTCGTCATCGTGAAATACGGCTCGCTGCAGCAGGCGGCGTTCAAGGAGCCAGGCGGCGACAAGCTCAGGACCTGGAGCGACACCTGCCCCAACCCGCTCTATTCGGCGCTGGTGTTCGCCGGCGGCGCGGCCTGGCGCAAGCGCCTCAACGACGAGATCGGCGACCAGGGCGACGTGTCGCGGCTGATTGCGAAGCGCTCGGACGCCGAGCTCGCCGCGCTGATGAACAATCTCGGTGGCCACGACCTGCCGGCGCTGCTCGAGGCGTTTCACAATGCCACGAGCGACAAGCCGACCTGCTTCATCTGCTACACGGTGAAGGGCTTCGGCCTGCCCATGGCCGGCCACAAGGACAACCACGCCGGGTTGATGACGCCGACGCAGGTCGAGGCCTATCGAATCGCGCAGAACGTGCGCGAGGGCCACGAGTGGGACAAGTTCGAAGGCCTCGGCGTCACGGCCGATGAGGCACAGGCCTTCCTCGACCGCGTGCCGTTCGCGCAAGGCGGCGAGCGCCGGCTCAAGGCGCCGGCACTGCCCGTGCCAGACAAGCTCGCCGTCGCGATCCAGCCGACCATGTCGACGCAAGGTGGCTTCGGCAACATTCTGAACGAGATCGGCCGCGGCGCTTCCGACTTCGCGAGCCGCATCGTCACGACATCGCCGGACGTCACCGTCTCGACCAATCTCGGACCGTGGGTGAACCGCCGCGGCCTGTTCGCGCGCGAGAAGATGGCCGACACGTTCAAGAGCGAGAGCATCCCGTCCACCTTCCATTGGGAGTTCTCACCGGCCGGCCAGCACATCGAGCTCGGCATCGCCGAGGCGAACCTGTTCATCAACCTGTCGGCGCTTGGCCTGTCACACACGATCAACGGCGTGCGCCTGCTGCCCGTCGGCACGCTCTACGATCCGTTCATCGCGCGCGGCCTCGATCAGCTCAACTACGCCTGCTACCAGGACGCGCGCTTCATGGTGGTAGCGACGCCGTCGGGCATCACGCTCGCCGGCGAAGGCGGCGCGCACCAATCGATCGCCGAGCCGCTGATCGGCATGACGCAGGACGGGCTCGCCGCGTTCGAGCCCGCCTATGTCGACGAGCTCGCCATCATCATGCGCTGGGCCTTCGACTACATGCAGAAGAGCGGCGGCGACGTTTCAGAGAGAAACTGGCTGCGCGACGAGACCGGCGGCTCCGTGTACCTGCGCCTGTCGACGCGGCCCGTGGAGCAGCCGCAGCGTGCGATGTCGGACGCGCTCGCGCACGACATTGTCGACGGCGCCTACTGGCTCCGGAAGCCCGGGCCGAACGCGCAGATCGTCGTCGTCTACACCGGTGCCATCGCGCCGGAGGCGATCGAGGCGGTCGGCCTGATGGCCGAGGACCGCCGCGACGTCGGCCTCATGGCCGTCACCTCGGCCGACCGGCTCAATGCCGGCTGGACCGCGGCGCAACGCGCGCGTGAGCGCGGCCTCGTCCACGCACGCTCGCACATTGAACGCCTGCTCGACGACGTGCCGCCCGGCTGCGCGCTCGTCACCGTGCTCGACGGCCATCCGGCGACGCTCGCCTGGCTCGGCGCGGTGAACGGGCATCGCACGCGCTCGCTCGGCGTCGAGCACTTCGGCCAGACCGGCGCGCTCTCCGACCTGTACCGGCACTACGGCATCGACGCGCAATCGATCATCGCCGCGGCGCAGGCGATCGCGCCTGGCCGGCCGATAAGGCATTTGAAGGCGCTGAGCCAGTAAGCTGTCATGGCCGGGCTTGTCCCGGCCATCTCGCTTAGGCTGGCACTGTACCCTCCTCATCGGGATGCGCGGGACAAGCCCGCGCATGACAATTGAGAGGCTAGCGCTTCGCGTCCTCTTTCATCATCGCCGCACACTTCTCGGCGATCATCATAGTCGGCGAGTTGGTGTTGCCGCTTGTAATCGACGGCATTACCGAGGCGTCGGCGATGCGCAAGCCGTCAATGCCGATGACGCGCAGGCGCGCATCGACCACCGCGCGCGCGTCGTCGTCGCGCCCCATTCGGGCGGTGCCGACCGGATGGAAGATCGTCGTGCCGATGTTGCCTGCCGCATGCTCCAGCGCGGCCTCGTCGTCGCCGACCTGCGATCCCGGCAGATATTCTTCCGGCCGGTATTTCGCGAGCGCCGGCTGCGACACGATTTGCCGCGTGACGCGGATCGAATCCGCCGCCACCTGCCGGTCCTCCGGCGTGGCGAGATAGTTCGGACTGATCGCCGGCGCCGCCGCCGGATCGGCTGACTTCAGCGTGAGCGCGCCGCGGCTGGTCGGACGGATGTTGGTGACGCTCGCCGTGAACGCTGGGAAGGCGTGCAGCGGCTCGCCGAACTTGTCGAGCGAGAGCGGCTGCACGTGATACTGGATGTTGGCGCGGTCCTGCGTCCGGTCCGAGCGCGTGAAAGCGCCCAACTGCGACGGCGCCATGGTCAGCGGCCCGCGCCGGCGCAGCACGTAGTCGAGGCCCATGGCGAGCTTGCCGCCGAGCGTCGCATACATCGAGTTGAGCGTCTTGACGCCCGACACCTTGTAGATCGTCCGCAGTTGCAGATGGTCGTGCAGGTTTTGCCCGACGCCGGGCCTGTCGAGCACCAGAGGAATGCCGTGCCCGCCGAGATGCGCGGCCGGGCCGACGCCCGACAGCATCAGGATCTGGGGCGACCCGATCGCGCCGGCGGCGAGCACGATCTCGCCGCGGCATGTCGCGCTGCGCACCTCGCCGTTCTGCCGCCAGCGCACAGCCGTGGCGCGCCTGCCGGCGAAGTCGATGCCCTCGACGAGACAGCCGGTCTCCAGTTTCAAATTCGGCCGATGCAGAACCGGCTTCAGAAATCCGCGCGCCGCCGACCATCGCCGCCCGCGCCGCTGGTTGACGTGGAAGTAGCAGATGCCCTCATTGTCGCCCGTATTGAAATCCGGCACTGCCGGAATGCCGTATTCGATCGCCGCGCGCCGGAAGGCTTCGAGGATCTCCCACGACAGGCGCTGCTCCTCGACGCGCCACTCGCCGCCCTGTCCGTGCTCCGCGCCGGCGATGAAATGATCGACGTGCCGGCGGAAGAACGGCCGCACGTCGTCCCACGACCAGCCGGGCAGGCCGAATTGACGCCAGGTGTCGTAGTCGGCCGACTGGCCGAGCATGTAGATCATGCCGTTGATGGCCGACGACCCGCCGATCACCTTGCCGCGCGGATAGTTGAGGCTGCGGCCGTTCAGTCCCGGCTCGGCCTCGGTCTTGAACATCCAGTCGGCGCGCGGATTGCCGATCGCGAACAGGTAGCCGACGGGGATGTGAAACCAGATCCAGTTGTCGCGGGCGCCTGCCTCCAGCACGAGGACGCGCTTGCCCGAATCCGCGGACAGCCGGTTCGCCAGGACGCAGCCGGCGGAGCCGGCGCCCACCACGATGTAGTCGAACTCGCCGTCGATCGGCGTCACCTGCGCCATGAGCCCTCTCACCCGTCGCGAGCGGACTTTACCCCGCGACCGAGCAATTGCTACAGTGGCACCGCTGTGCATCGTGCATGCGCGGCGCAAGCCGGAACGGCGGTTCCGACACTGTCAATCAGTCCCATCACTCGACCCCGCAGGGCGCCAGCCGGCGCCCGAAGGAGAACCGCCATGCTCCGTCGCCTCATCGCCATCGCCGCCCTGCTCGTCGCCTTTGCGCCGCACGGTGCGGTTGCGCAGCAGTCGATTACCGTCTTTGCCGCCGCCTCGCTCAAGAACGCTCTCGACGACGTCGACGCGGCTTTCGCCAAGGCGAACGGCGCCAAGGTGACGGCGAGCTACGAGGCGAGCTCGGCATTGGCGAAGCAGATCGAGGCCGGCGCCCCCGCCGACGTTTTCATCTCCGCCGATCTGCGCTGGATGGACTATGTGGCCGAACGCAAGCTGATCAAGACGGACACGCGCTTCAACCTGCTCGGCAACAAGCTTGTCCTGATCGCGCCGAAGGACTCCAAACTCGATCATGTCGCGATCGGCCAGGGCTTCGACCTCGCCAAGCTCGCGGGCGACGGGCGCATCGCCGTCGCCGACGTCAAGGCCGTGCCGGCTGGTCTCTATGCCAAGGCGGCGCTGGAAAAGCTCGGCGCCTGGGCCGCAGCCGAGCCGAAGCTGGCGCAGGCCGAGAATGTGCGCGCGACGCTCGCCTTCGTCGCCCGCGGCGAGACCCCGCTCGGCATCGTCTACGAGACCGACGCCAAGATCGAGCCGAAGGTGAAGATCGTCGGCGTGTTTCCCGACGGCTCCTATCCCGCGGTGACCTACCCGGTCGCCGCAACGGCGAACACGAGCAAGGCACCGGTGACGCAATATCTCGGCTTCCTGCGCACCAAACAGGCCAGGGACATCTTCGAGAAATACGGGTTCAACGTGCTGGTGACGCCGGCGTCGTGAGCAGCGGCGGACAGCTTGGTGTCTCGGGCGCGGTGCAGTATGCAATAATGCGCTGCCGACCCGGGACCCCGCTTCCTCGCACCAAGCCTTGAATGCTTGATCTCTCTCCCCAGGAATGGACCGCGGTCGCGCTGTCGCTGCGCATCGCCGTGGTGTCGACGGCCGTGTCGCTGCCGTTCGGCATCGCCATCGCCTATGTGCTGGCGCGCAAGCATTTCTGGGGCAAGTCGATCCTCGACGCGATCGTCTACCTGCCGCTGGTGCTGCCGCCGGTCGTCACCGGCTATCTCCTGCTGATCACCTTCGGACGCCGCGCGCCGGTCGGCTCCTTTCTCGCCGACACGTTCGGCATCGTCTTCTCGTTCCGCTGGACCGGCGCGGCGCTCGCCTGCGGCATCATGGCCTTCCCGCTGATGGTGCGCGCAATAAGGCTCTCGATCGAGGCGGTGGATCGCAAGTTCGAGGAAGCGGGCCTGACGCTCGGCGCCAACCGCTTCTGGACCTTCGCCACGATCACGCTGCCGCTGATGCTGCCCGGCATCATCGCCGGCATGATGCTGGCCTTTGCCAGAGCGCTGGGCGAGTTCGGGGCCACCATCACCTTCGTCTCCAACATTCCCGGCGAGACGCAGACGATCTCGGCGGCGATCTACACGCTGACGCAGGTGCCCGGCGGCGACGCCGCCGCGCTCCACCTCGTGCTCGTCGCGGTCGCCATCTCGTTTGCGGCGCTCCTCGCATCGGAATGGTTCGCGCGGCGCGCCGCGGCGCGGCTGCACGGAGGCTGAAGATGCTTTCGGTCGCCGTAAAGAAGGGTCTGGGAGATTTCGCGATCGACGCCGCGTTCGACAGCGCCGGCGTCACCGCGCTGTTCGGCCCGTCCGGCAGCGGCAAGACCAGCCTCATCAGCATGGTCGCCGGCCTGATGCGTCCGGACGAAGGCCGTATCGCGCTCGACGGCGACGTGCTGTTCGACCGCGCCCGGAGCATCGACATCAAGCCGTGGCGGCGACGCATCGGCACCGTCTTCCAGGAAGGCCGGCTCTTTCCACATCTCTCGGTGCGGCACAATCTCGATTACGGGCGCTGGATGAGCGGACTTGCCGCCGACACCAGGACCTTCGCGCATACGGTCGACCTGCTGAACATCGGGCACCTGCTCGGCCGCCGCCCCGGCAAGCTGTCGGGCGGCGAGCGCCAGCGCGTCGCGGTCGGCCGCGCGCTGCTGATGCAGCCGCGGCTGCTGCTGCTCGACGAGCCTCTCGCCTCGCTCGACAGTGCGCGCAAGGCGGAGATACTGCCTTATCTCGAGCGGCTGCGTGACGATTCGAAACTGCCGATGATCTACGTCAGCCACGACGCGACCGAGGTCGCGCGCATTGCGACGCATGTCGTGCGGCTCGAGGATGGACGCGTCGTGGCGACCGGCGGCGCCGAAGTATTGCCGCGCGCCTAGCGCGGCTTCGCCGCGGGCTTGGCGCGGCGCACCGCCGGCTTTTTCTTTTCCGGCGGCCGGGCGCCGATCGGATCGAAGCCGACATAGACGACGTAGGAATCGATCAGGCCGAGCGGCCGCGGCAGCGGGAACGAGATCGTGTCGTCGATATGCGTGAACGTGGCGCGATCGACCTGGTCGTTGAGCGTGACCGCCTCCTTGCCGAAATTGGAGACGATGGTCTTCGGGTTGAGGCCGTCCTGCACGACGGCGATGCGCAGCGGCACTTCGACTGCGCCGGGTCCGCCGGCCGGGCCGGTGATGACGCGGCCCTCGATGCCGACCTTCATGTTCATCACGCCCGCCGCGACATGGCATTCGCGCGCAGTGCGAACGATCGTGCCCTGATAGCGCACGTCGAGCGGCGACGGCGTCTCCTCCTTCGGATTGCTGCCGATGGTCAGGGTGGCGGCGCCGGTGCGGATGATGACGCCCGGGCATTCGACATCGGTCGGTGTTTCCGCGCCGTCGGCAGCCGCGTTGGCCTGCGTCGCCTTCGGCGAGTTGCTGAACAGGTCGAGTGCCGAGCCGTTGAACACGCTGCTCGTGCTGCCGCAGCCCGCAAGTGCGATGATCGCCCCGGCCGCCGCCAGTCCGGCCGCCGCGCGCGCCGCGCCAATCCTTACCCGACCCATACCCCGAACTCGCTGTTATTGACCCGATTTCCCCGCCTTATAGCAAAACGGACGTGGCAAGCCCAAGGCGGAGAATGTCGGAGGAAGCCGGCGGGGCCCGCGGCCGCCCTCACTCCGGATCGGTCCGCAACCGGGCATAAAGCAGGTGGTCCTGCCAGTCGCCATTGATGCAGAGATAACCCCGCGCATAGCCCTCGCGCTGGAAGCCGCATTTCTCGAGCAGCGCGATCGACGGCTTGTTGGTGGGGATGCACGCGGCCTCCAGCCGGTGCAGGCGCAGGCTGCCGAAGCAGAACGGGATCAGGGCCCGGACCGCCGCGCTCATATAGCCCTGGTTGGCGTAGGGCTGGCCGACCCAGTAGCCGATGGAGCCCGCCTGGGCGACGCCGCGGCGGATATTGGCGAGCGTCAGGCCGCCGACGAGCGTGTTGTCCTGGCTGCGGAAGATCAGGAAGGCATAGGCCTGATCCGCGCGCTGGTCCTCGGCATAGCGGCGCAGGCGGCGGCGGAATGCCGCACGCGTGAGATCGTCCGGCGGCCAGATCGGTTCCCAGGGGGTGAGGAAGTCGCGGCTGCGCTCGCGGAGCGCCGCCCATTCCGGGAAGTCGGCGGCGACGGGCATGCGAAGGAAGACGCCCTTGCCGGTGACGGCCGGCAGCACCTCGCCGAAGCTCACGCTGCGAAAAAACGCCATGGCCGGTCCCGCCGAGCGTTCCCCCCGCTTCGCTCAGGCGGCCCGGCGCACCAGACTTTCCGCGATTGCAGCAGTGCTTTCAAGGCCGTTGCCGGGGCCAAGCGCGGCAATGGCCGGACGCCCGCGCTCGACCAGCGCGCGGCCCGCAGCGCGCGCGCTCTCGACGGTGACGGCGTCGACCTTGGCGACGATCTCCTCGAGCGGGATCGGCCGGCCATAGGCCAGCATCTGGCGCGCGATCTGCGCCACGCGCGCTTCGGAACTCTCGAGCGCCATCAGCAGTCCGGCCTTCATTTGCGCCTTGGCGCGATTGACCTCGGCCTCGTTGAGCGTCTCGGTCGCGTTGCCGATCTGGTCGATGACGACGCGCATCAATTCAGGCGCGTCGGCCTCGTCGGTGCCGGCATAGAGGCCGAACAGGCCCGTGTCGCTGTACGGCATGTGCAAGGCATGGATCGTGTAGCAGAGGCCGCGGTTCTCGCGGACCTCCTGGAACAGGCGCGATGACATCCCGCCGCCGAGCACGTTGGTGAAGACCTGAAGGCTGTGCAGCGACGTGTCCTTCACCGGCACGCCGTGCAGCGCCATGGCGATGTGCACCTGCTCGAGGTCGCGCGTCTCGACGCGCGTGCCGCCGGAAAAACTCGCCGGCTCGGGCTGCGGGCCCGCCGGCCCCGCGAATGCGGTGAACCGCTTCTCGGCCTCGGCGACGACCTGCTGATGGTTCACGGCGCCGGCTGCCGCGACGATCATGTCGGGCCCGCGATAATTGCGCGTGAGATAGGAGCGCAATCGCGCCGCGGTGAAGGAGCGCACCGTTTCCGGCGTGCCGAGGATCGAGCGGCCGACCGGCTGCTGCGGAAAGGCGATTTCCTGGAGACGATCGAAGACGAGGTCGTCGGGCGCATCCTCGGTCGCGCCGATTTCCTGCACGATGACGTTCTGCTCGCGCTTGAGCTCTTCCGGATCGAAGGTCGGCTCCGAGAGAATGTCCGACAGGACGTCGAGCGCGAGCGGCACGTCGGCCTTGAGCACGCGCGCGAAATAGCCCGTCGACTCGACACTGGTGGCGGCGTTGAGGTCGCCGCCGACCGCCTCGATGGTCTCGGCGATCTGCCGCGCGGTGCGCCGCTTGGTGCCCTTGAACGCCATGTGCTCCAGCAGATGCGAGATGCCGTGCTCGTCGGCCTGCTCGTCGCGGCTGCCGGCGCCGATCCAGACGCCGAGCGAAGCCGATTCCAGGTGCGGCATACTGTCGGTGATGACCGCGAGCCCGGACGGAAGACGCGTGACCTCGACGCTCATGCGGCGGCTCCTTCCTGCGCGGCGCGCGAAACGCTCGCCACGAATTTCTCGACCGCCGGCTGGTCCGGCGGCAGCACGGTGATGCGCTCTTGCCGCGCGGCGAGGTCGCCGACCCAATCGGGCAGCGCCGGCGTGCGGCCGCAGGCGGCCTTCACCGCATCGGGGAATTTCGCCGGATGCGCGGTCGACAGGACCACCATCGGGACCGTGGGCTCGCGCGGCTCCTTTTCGGCGACTGCGAGCGCCACCGCCGTGTGCGGATCGGCGCAATAGGACGCCTCGCGCATCCAGGCGCGGATGGTCGCGGCGCTCTCCTGCTCGTCGGCGCGGCCGGCGGCGAACAGTTCGCGCATCGCCTCGAGCGCCTGTGCCGAGACCGAAAAGCGCTTCGACTGCGCCAGTGAATTCATCAAATTGCGCACGGCGCCGGCGTCGCGCCGGTAGGCGTCGAACAGGAGCCGCTCGAAATTGGAGGAGACCTGAATGTCCATGGACGGCGAAGTGGTCGCCTGCACGCCGCGCACCTCGTACGTGCCCGTCGCAAAGGTGCGCGCGAGAATGTCGTTGACGTTGGTCGCAACCATCAGCCGGTCGATGGGCAGTCCCATCTTCTGTGCCACATAGCCGGCATAGACATCGCCGAAGTTTCCGGTCGGAACCGTGAAGGCGACCTTGCGGTACGGCGCGCCGAGCGAAGCCGCGGCGGTGAAATAGTACACCGTCTGCGCCACGATCCGCGCCCAGTTGATCGAATTGACGCCGGAGAGGCTCACCCGGTCGCGGAAGGCGTGGTGATTGAACATCGCCTTCACCAACGCCTGACAGTCGTCGAAAGTGCCTTCGACCGCGACGGCGTGGACGTTGGCGTCCGGCGCGGTGGTCATCATGCGCCGCTGCACCTCGGAGATGCGACCGTGCGGGAACAGCACGACGAGATCGACCTGGTCGCGGCCGCGGAACGCCTCGACGGCGGCGCCGCCGGTGTCGCCGGAGGTGGCGACGACGATGGTCGTGCGCTCGCCACGCTGGCGCAGCGCGTGGTCCATCAGCCGCGACACGAGCTGCATCGCCAGGTCCTTGAAGGCGAGCGTCGGCCCGTGGAACAGCTCCAGCACGAACAGGCCCGGATTGAGCTGCGTCAGCGGCGCGGTCGCCGGATGGCGGAACGAGCCGTAAGCCTCCTGCGCCATGCGCGCGAGATCGGCATCGGTGATCGTGCCGCCGGTGAAGCGGCGGATGACTTCGGTCGCGACCTCGGCGTAACGCCGCCCGGCAAAGCCCGCGATCTCGTCGGCGGACAGGCGTGGCCAGCTCTCCGGCACATAGAGGCCGCCATCACGGGCCAGCCCCGTGAGCATCACCTCGACGAAATCGAGCGGAGCGGCCTCGCCCCGGGTTGAGACATAACGCATTGTTTTATCTTGTATTTTTACGGCTTTGTGCGATCGTGCCGAGCCACACTAACGGCGGGCGTGTGCTTTCACAAGAAAGCTCAGGCCGTCCGCCGGAACCGGCCGAAGGTCCAGAATCCGTAGACGCCGAGGAGCGCGGCGCCGAGGCCGAACCAGGTGATGGCGTATTGCAGATGGTTGTCCGGCAGTTTCACGACGATCTTGCCCGGCGACGGCAGACCGCCGGGCGGCACCGGTTCCTCCTGGTCGACGTAGAACGGCGCCACCGTGCCCCACTTCTTCGCCGCCGCCATCGCCGTCTGGTCGCGCAGGTACCAAACATTGCCTTTGACGTCGTCGGCCGGCGTGAACAGGCCGCGCGATTCAGGCCAACGCAGCACGCCGACGACGTTCACCGGGCCGTTCGACTCGCCCTGCGCACGCGTCGCCTTGTCCTTGCGGTCGAGCGGCACGAAGCCGCGATCGACGGCGACAATGCGTCCGTCGGCGAGCTTGCCCGGCGCGAACACGAAATAGCCAGGCCCCTTGATGTCGCTGCGCAGCGCCGAGCCGGGCGTGTAGACCAGCGCCTCCTCGCCCGGCGCGAAGGTCGCGGTGAAGGCGACGCGGCGAAATTCATCCGCGTCCTGCGTCGCTGCGCTGTCCTGCGGCAGCGGCTGCGGCGCCGCATTCAGGCGCGACGTCATCGCCGCGATGAGATTTTCTTTCCACACCTTGCGCTGGAGCTGCCAGACACCGAGCCCGATCAGGATGGCGAGGCACACGAGCATGATGAGCGTGGTCGCGATGAACCCCGGACCGGAGGTCGCCTTCGTCAATGGCCGTTCCCCCGCTCGAGGCGGCCGGGCGCGGCCTTGTGGTGGAATTGCAGTGCGATCAGCAGGCCCTTGAGCGGCCGCAGCGGCGCGAGCGTGACGATGAGGATCAGCGGGATCCACAGCACCGCGTGCACCCAGTATGGCGGCGAATAGGCGACCTCGACCGCCATCGCCGCGAACACGACGATGAAGCCGCCGATCAGGATCACGAACACCGCAGGGCCGTCGCCGGAATCGGCGAAGCCGTAGTCGAGCCCGCAGCGGTCGCACGCTGCGCGCAGGCCGAGGAAGCCCTTGAACAGCTTGCCCTCGCCGCAGCGCGGGCAATGTCCGCGCAAGCCGCGCAGGATCGGTTGGGACAAAGGCTGGTCGCTCATGGCGCGCGTCTCTCAAAACAAAAGGGCGGCGCGATGACGCCGCCCTTTTTTCAGTGCGATCCCGTGACGATCACTCCGGGTGCGGAATGCCCGCGCCCCACACGTAGATGCAGGCGAACAGGAACAGCCAGACCACGTCGACGAAGTGCCAGTACCAGGCGGCGAACTCGAAGCCGAGATGCTGGGTCGATGTGAACTGACCACGCAGCGCGCGCGTGAGGCAGACCAACAGGAAGACCGTGCCGATGAGCACGTGTGCGCCGTGGAAGCCGGTCGCCATGAAGAAGGTGGCGCCGTAGATGTTGCCGCTGAAGGCGAAGGCGGCGTGCGAGTACTCGTAGGCCTGCACGCAGGTGAAGGTGCCGCCGAGCAGGCAAGTCAGGATCAGGCCCCACTTCAGGCCCTGGCGGTCGTTCTCCAGAAGCGCGTGGTGCGCCCAGGTCACCGTGGTGCCCGAGGTCAGCAGGATCAGCGTGTTCAGGAGCGGCAGGTGCCAGGGATCGAAAGTCGCGATGCCCTTCGGCGGCCACACGCCGCCGGTGAAGGCGATGCGGCCGATCTCCTTGGCGGCGTCCGGGAACAGCGCCGTGTTGAAGTAGGCCCAGAACCAGGCAACGAAGAACATCACCTCGGAAGCGATGAACAGGATCATGCCGTAGCGGTGCGAAATCTGCACCACGCGGGTATGAAAGCCGCCGAACTCCGCCTCGCGGATGACGTCGCGCCACCAGCCGATGAAGGTGTAGAGCACGCCGAGCACGCCGAGGCCGAACACGAAGGGCGCGGCGGCAAACATATGGTGCATCCACGTGATGCCACCCACCGCCGTGACGAAGGCCGAGATCGAGCCGACGGCCGGCCATGCGCTCGGATCGACCAGGTGGTAGTCGTGATGCTTGATATGAGCCTCAGCCATCGTCGTCTCCGTTCAAGTCCCGTGTGCGATCGGCGCCGGCGGCCGATCGGCTGATTTAAGCTTTTATAGCTTGCTCGATTTGGGATCGGCCTGCGGCACTTGCGC
>JBQCFB010000012.1:0-4152 GCA_051959715.1 Pseudolabrys sp. | reverse complement strand
GCCGGCGCTCGACACGAGCTTGATCTTGAGACTGATGGCTTTGGCCATGGATTGAAGTCCTCGGAAAACGGTTCGGCGATGTCTGGGGTGCCTTTGGCGGCGGAAACTAGCGTCCGGCGGCCAAATGTCAAGGAAAGCCGGCCCTCAGAGCAGGTCGCGGTGAAACACCCCGTCCTGCATGTAATAGAAGGGAACCGGCAGTTTGTGGTCCATTCCGGCCTCGACGCGGGCGAGGAGCTCCTCGAGGATCACGCCGGTGACGGTCGGCATGTCGAGATGGGCCGCCTCGCTGATCGGCGCCCAGGCCAGTTCCACGAGCTCCGAATCCGGACCGACGATGCCCTCGAGCCTGTGCGCGACCGAGGTCGCGTCGGCGGTGAAGAACCGCGTGTCGAAGCGCTTCGGCCGGCGCGGCGGCGTGATGGCCCGCGCGATGAAATGGATCTGGCCGAGATCGGGATGGACCCTGGCCTTGCCGAATTCGGCCCAGATGTCGCCGGGGATCGCCGGCGGCGTGTCGCGCTTGACGCCAAGCAGGAGGCCGGTCTCCTCCGCCGTCTCGCGGATCGCGGTGAGCGCGAGCGCCCGGGCGAAGTCGGCGCTCGGGGAGGCGACGCGCGTGTTGAGCTTGGTCGCGATGTCCGGATGCAGGTTGCTCAGCGTGCTCATCTCGGCGTCGTGCGGCTCGAGACGCCCGCCGGGGAAGACGAACTTGCCGGGCATGAACTTGTGGCCGTGATGGCGGCGGCCGAGCAGGACCTTCGGCGTTGCGCCTGAGCGGTCGATCAGCATGAGTGTCGCGGCGTTGCGCGGCTCGCTGTCGGGATGCGACTGGTCACGCTCCTGGTTCGTCATGCGATCGAGGAGCCTGTGGCCGTGATCTTGGTTCATCGCCGTTTCCGTACTGCCTTGCGCGTGGTCTTGTGCGGGCGCTTGTGGCCGCGGCGCTCCTCGTGGCGGAAGCGCCGGGGGCTTCCTTTACGCCCTGCGGACAAAAGCTCAAAGCGCAGCGCGCCAGCAACCGGCGCGGCCTCGACCAGCTTGACCGTGACGGTGTCGCCGAGCCGGTAGGTCTCGCCCGAATGCTTTCCGACCATGGCGTGATGCGCCTCGTCATAGGCGAAATACTCGTCGCCGATCGTGCGTGCCGGCACGAAGCCGTCGGCGCCGGTCCCAGCGAGCTTCACGAACAGACCGGCGCGCGTGACGCCGGAGATGCGGCCCTCGAAGGAGGCGCCGATCCGGTCGGCGAGGAAATGTGCGATCAGCCGGTCGTTGGTCTCGCGCTCGGCCAGCATGGCGCGGCGTTCGGTGGCGGAAATCGCCGCGGCGATCTCGGCCAGCACGGCCGGGTCCGCATTGTCGGCGAGTCCGTCCGGCCCGAGCTTGAGGGCGCGGATCAGGCCGCGATGCACGACGAGATCGGCGTAGCGGCGGATCGGCGAGGTGAAGTGCGCGTAGCGGCGCAGGTTGAGCCCGAAGTGGCCGTAATTCTCGCTCGCATATTCGGCCTGCGACTGCGAACGCAGCACGACCTCGTTGACCAGGGGCTCGGCGTCGCGGCCCTTCACCTGGTGCAGCACGCGGTTGAACGCCTCGGGCCTGAGCGCGCCGGCCTTGGCGAAGGGGATGTCGAGGGTCTGGAGGAATTCGCGCAGCGCGTTGACCTTCTCCAGCGACGGCTCGTCGTGCACGCGGTAGATCAGCGGGACGTGGGCGCGCTCCAGGGTCTCCGCGGCGGCGACATTGGCGAGGATCATGAACTCCTCGATCAGCCGGTGCGCCTCGAGCCGCTCCGGCACCACGACGCGGTCGACCGTGCCGTCGCCCTTGAGCAGGATCTTGCGCTCGGGCAGGTCGAGGTCGAGCGGCGAGCGCTCGTTGCGCGCTTTCACGAGGGTCTCGTAGGCGGCATAGAGGGGCTTGAGGATCGGCTCGGTGAGCGGCGCGCTCTCCTCGTCGCCGCGGCCCGAGATGGCGCTCTGCGCCTGCTCGTAGGAGAGCTTGGCGACCGAGCGCATCATGATGCGGTGGAACGTGTGGCTGCGCTTGCGCCCGTCCGGTCCGATGATCATGCGTACGGCGAGCGCCGGGCGCTCGACCCGCGGCCGCAGCGAGCAGAGGTCGTTGGAAATGCGCTCGGGCAGCATCGGCACGACGCGGTCCGGGAAATAGACCGAGTTGCCGCGCACCAGCGCCTCGTGGTCGAGCGCCGAGCCGGGGTGGACGTAGTGGGCGACGTCGGCGATGGCGACGTTGACGACGAAGCCGCCGTCGTCCGTCGCCTCCGCGTGCACGGCGTCGTCATGGTCCTTGGCGTCGGGCGGATCGATCGTGACGAACGGCGCGTCGCGCCAGTCCTCGCGATGCGACATTGTCGCCGGCTTTGCAGCCTCGGCTTCCGCTTCGGTCTCGCGCCGGAAGACGTGCGGGATGCCGTGGGCGTTGATGGCGATCAGGCTGACCGCGCGTTCGGTGGCGAGCGAGCCCAGCTTCTCGACGACGCGGCCGGACGGCAGGCCGATGCGGCCGACGCCGCGCGTCGTCTCGACCGCGACGAGGTCGCCGTCCTGCGCGTCGCCGCTCGCGCCGTCCGGGATGATCAATTCCTTGCCGAGCATCTTCTTGTCGACCGGCTCGAGCCGGCCGCCGCGCGGTGTCTTGCGGAAGATGCCGAGCACGCGGTGCTTCGGCCGGTCGATGATGCGGATGACGCGGCCGCGATGGCGGATGCCGCCGTCTTCGTCCGTCTCGTCGATGCGCAGGAGAACGCGGTCGCCGAGACCGGGCGCTTCGCCGCGGCGGGCATTGCGCAATGCAAGGATGCGGATTTTCGGCGCTGGACCGTGCGCGTTCTCATCCCATTCATCGGGCGTGGCGATGAGGTCGCCGTCGCGGTCGCGCGCGGTGACGTCGGCCAGCACGGTGGAGGGCAGGGCGCCCGGGTGATGCAGCTTCTTGTGGCGCTTCTCGACCGCGCCTTCGTCGGCGAGGTCGCGGAGCAGGCGTTTCAACTCGGCGCGGAGCGCGTTCTTCAGGCCGAAGGCGCGGGCGATCTCTCGTGTGCCGACCTTGCCCGGCTGTGCACGGATGAAGGCGAGGATGTCGGCCTTGGGGGGAAGGGAGGTGGCTTTGTTCTTGGTCTTGCTCAAAATGAATGTCCGGCGCCGATGCGGCGCGTCTATGTCGGTAATGTAGTGGTTGGCCGGCGTGTTCGCCAGCACGCGGCGTCAACCGGTCGTCCCTGCCAGAGCGGGGACCCGGCCGTGAGCCAGCGCTGGCTTCTCGCTGTCGCGGGATTGAGCGAAGTAGGTCGCGTCAGTCCGCCGCCTTGGCCTTGCGCGCGGGTTTCGCGGTGGCCTTCTTTGGCTTGGCGGTGGCCTTTGCCGGCGCCTTGCCCGATGCGGTCTTGCGCCCGGCCGCGCGGCGCGCGGCAGGAGCCGCGGCTTCGGGCTTCGCCTCGGCCGCAGCTTTCTCCGCCTTTGCCTTTTTGGCAGGCGCGGCCTTGGCCTTGCCGCCCTTCTTCTTGCCGCCGCCCATCGCAGCGCGCGCGTCGATCAGCGTCACCGCCTGCTCGAGCGTGACGGTCTCCGGGGTCATGTCGTTCGGCAGCGTCGCATTGACGCCGTCATGGCTCACGTAAGGCCCGTAGCGGCCCTTCTTGAGCACGATCGGTCCGCCCTTGTCGGGATGATCGCCCAACGCCTTGCCGGGATCGGCGCCGAAGCGGCTGCGCCCGGGCTTGAGCTTCTTCTCGGCGATCAGCGTGACGGCGCGGTTGAGGCCGACGCTCATCACCTCGTCGCCGTCTTCGAGATTTGCGTAGATCTTGCCGTGCTTTACGTAAGGCCCGAAGCGGCCGATACCGGCGACGATCATCTCGCCGTCTTCCGGATGCGGGCCGACGTCGCGTGGCAGCGCCAGGAGGCCGAGCGCCTTTTCGAGGTCGACGTCGTCGGGCGACACGCCCTTCGGGATGCCGGCGCGCTTGGGCTTCGGCGCGTCCTTTTCCTTCGAGGCTTCGCCGAGCTGCAGATAAGGCCCGAAGCGGCCGCCGCGCAGCGTCACTTCAAGGCCGGTCACCGGATCCTCGCCCAGCACCTTGGTGCCGGAGACGCCGCCTTGCGCGCCCGGCGTCATCTGCCGGGTGAA
>JBQCFB010000011.1:0-27597 GCA_051959715.1 Pseudolabrys sp. | reverse complement strand
GGGGGGGGGGGGGGGGGTTTTTTTTTTTTCGTCGTGGGGGGGCCCCTTTCCCCCCCCCACCCCCCCCCGGTGTGGGTTTGGGGGGGGCCCCTCCCGCCCCCCCGGGGGGGGGGGGGGGCCCCGCGCACGAAGATCCCCCTCACCCGGCTCGCGCTTCGCTGTCGCTCAGCGCGATCCACCCTCTCCCACAAGGGGAGAGGGTTGCGCCGTGCTTGCGGCGGATATCACGTCCCCGCGACGAAATACGAGGCGAGGCGGTTGCGGATGTTGTCGGCGATGCCCTGCGCCGCGCGGTTCTCGGCGTCGCGCAGGCCGCGGTCTCCCGCGAAGCGCTGCTGCTGGCCGGGGATGTTGTACGACACGCGCGAGAAGGTCGTGCCGGAAGCGACGGTCTTGCCGGTGCCGACCTCGGTCAGCGCGTAGGTGGCGTTGATGCCGTAGTTCTGGATGTCCGGACGGTTGCTGTTCACATCGACGATGACCTGCGTCTGCGTCGAGTTGAGCTGTATCTTGAGCGCGTAGGCGGGCGTCTGCGCCGCGGCGCCGCCGGTCAGGCCGAAGATGAGATCGTTGCGCACCTCGATGGCGAGGCGCTTGAGGCGCGTGCCGTTCGGCGCCTCGATCTGCATCACGTCGATGGTGCCGAGCTTGTCGTCGAGCCCGGCGGTCGGCACGACGTTCTTGTCCCCGTAAAGCGGCTGGAAGCAGCCGGCCGTCAGGGCGGCGAGGCCCATGGCGGCGGACAGGCGGAGGAGGGCGCGGCGATCAGGCGACCACATTGACGATCCTCTGCGGGACGACGATGACCTTTTTCGGGCTCTTGCCGTCGAGGGCCTTTTGTACCGTATCGAGGGCCAGAACGGCAGCCTCGATCTCGTCTTTTCCAGCATCCCGGGGCACGGTCACGTCCGCCCGCTTCTTGCCGTTGATCTGCACCGGCAGGGTGATGGAGGTCTCGACCAGCAGCGCCGGCTCGAGCTCCGGCCAGTTCTCGGTGGCGACCAGGCTCTTGTGGCCGAGCGAGGCCCAGCACTCCTCGGCGAGGTGCGGCATCATCGGGTGGAACAGCCGGACCAGGATGTCGCCGGCCTCGCGCAGAGCCCAGGCGAGGTCGGGCGTGGGCGCCGTCTCGATATGGCCGATCGCGTCGGACAGCGCGTTGGCGCATTCGTAGATGTGGGCGACGCAGCGGTTGAAGCGCAGCTTGCCGATATCGTCGGAGACGGCGGCGAGCGCGCGATGCGCAGCTTTCCGAATGGTCAGCGCCTGCTCGCCGAAGTTCGCCGGCTTCGTCGCCGGCGCGGTCACGTTGGCGATCTCGCCGACAAGGCGCCACAGGCACTGCACGAAACGCCATGCGCCCTGCACGCCTTCCTCGGTCCAGATCACGTCGCGATCGGGCGGTGAATCCGACAGCATGAACCAGCGCGCGGTGTCGGCGCCGTAGGCTGCGATGATGTCGTCGGGGTCGACTGTGTTCTTCTTCGACTTAGACATCTTCTCGATCGAGCCGATCTCGATCGGCTCGCCGGTCTTCAGAAGCGTCGCGGTGCGCGCGTCGCCCATGCCTTCGATCTTGACGTTGGCCGGCTCGACCCATTCACCGCCCCTGGTGCGATAGGTCTCGTGCACGACCATGCCCTGCGTGAACAGGCCGGCGAACGGCTCGTCGATGCCGACGTAGCCGCACTTCTTCATGCCGCGCGTGAAGAAGCGCGAGTAGAGCAGGTGCAGGATCGCGTGCTCGATGCCGCCGATGTACTGGTCGACCGGCATCCACTTGTTGGCGATGGCCGGCGTCGTCGGCGACGTCTCGTTCCACGGATCGGTGAAGCGGATGAAGTACCAGGACGAGTCGACGAAAGTGTCCATGGTGTCGGTTTCGCGCCGCGCTTCGCCGCCGCACGACGGGCACTTCACCTTGGTGAAGCCGGGATTGCGGTCGAGCGGATTGCCCGGCTTGTCGAAGGTGACGTCCTCCGGCAGGCGCACCGGCAGGTCCTTGTCCGGCACGGGCACGACGCCGCACTTGTCGCAGTGGATGACGGGGATCGGGCAGCCCCAATAGCGCTGGCGCGAAATGCCCCAGTCGCGCAGGCGATAATTGACCTGGCGCTGCGCCACCGGGCGGTTGCCGCGCGTCGTCGCGGCGAGGAGGTTCGCCACCGCGTCGAACGCCTGCTGCGGCGTCTTGCCGTTCAGGTCGATGACGTCGTTCTTCGAATTGATCATCGTGCCGTCGCCGTCATAGGCGACGTCGGTGACGACGAAGGTCTTGGGGTCCGTGTTCGGCGGCAGCACGACCGGCGTGTTGCCGAGCCCGTACTTGTTGACGAAGTCGAGGTCGCGCTGGTCATGCGCCGGGCAGCCGAAAATGGCGCCGGTGCCGTAGTCCATCAGGATGAAGTTGGCGACATAGACGGGCAGCTTCCAAGACGCGTCGAACGGATGCGTGGCGCGGATGCCGGTGTCGAAGCCGAGCTTCTCGGCGGTGTCGATCGCCGCCTGCGAGGTGCCGACGTGCTTGCACTCCTCGATGAAGGAGGCGAGCTTCGGATTGTTTTTCGCGGCGGCGGTCGCCAGCGGATGGTCGGGGGCGATCGCCATGAACTTGGCGCCGAACAAAGTGTCGGGCCGCGTCGTGAAGATCTCGAGCTCGCTCTCCTTGTTCGGAGTCGTCGCCGGATCGAGCATGAAGCGGACCAGCAGCCCTTCCGAGCGGCCGATCCAGTTCTTCTGCATCAGCCGGACCTTGTCCGGCCAGCGGTCGAGCGTGTCGAGCGCTTCGAGCAGCTCCTGCGAATAGTCGCTGATCTTGAAGACCCACTGGTAGAGATCGCGCTGCTCGACCAGTGCGCCGCTTCTCCAGCCGCGGCCGTCGATCACCTGCTCGTTGGCGAGTACAGTCTGGTCGACCGGGTCCCAGTTCACCTTGCGATATTCACGCGCAACCAGCCCCGCCTTCATAAAGTCGAGGAACATCTTCTGCTGGTGCCTGTAGTAGGTCGGGTCGCAGGTCGCGACTTCGCGCGCCCAGTCGAGCGACAGCCCCATCGACTGGAGCTGCTTCTTCATCGCCGCGATGTTGGAATAGGTCCACGCCTTCGGGTGCACCTTCTGCGCCATGGCGGCGTTCTCGGCCGGCATGCCGAAGGCGTCCCAGCCCATCGGGTGCAGCACCGCGTTGCCCATGGCGCGCTTGAAGCGCGCGACCACGTCGCCCATCGTGTAATTGCGCACGTGGCCCATGTGGATGCGCCCCGACGGGTAGGGGAACATCTCGAGCACGTAGTACTTCGGCCGCGGGTCGTCGTTCCTGGTGGCGAAGATCGCGGCGTCGTCCCAGACCTTCTGCCAGCGGGCCTCGGCCTCGCGGGCGTTGTAACGGTCGGCGCGCTCGTTTTTGGGCGATTCGGCAGTCATTTCCGGCTCTTTACGGGGCGCCGGGTGGTCGCATGAAACAGCCCGCGGGGTCAACGGGCGGAGCCAGGCGGCCTTACGCCTGCCCGCCGGCCGCCTGGCCGATGGCGGCCAGCAGCGCCTTCGCGTCGTAGGGCTTCTCGACCACGGGCACGTGCGGATAGGTGCGCGCCTCGGCGCTGTCGCCGCGCAAACCGGTGAGAAAAACGAACGGCGTGCGTGCGTCCGCCAATACCTCCGCCACCGGAAGGCTGGAGCCGCCGCTTCGCCCGAGCCGGACATCGAGCACCGCGACGTCGAAGCGCCGCGCCTTGACCGCGGCGAGGGCCTCCGTCGCGTTGCCGGCACAGACGACCTCGGCGGCACCGGCCAGCTCGAGCGCCTGCTGGATGTCGAGTGCGATCAGGAATTCGTCGTCGACAACGAGGCAACGCATGCCTGTCAGCGGCTTGGACAACGCGTCCCCCATGGTCTCGATGGAACATGGCTTCTCCCGCAAACAGATCGGCCCGGCATTTAACTCCGACATAGCAAAGACCGAATTTATGGCGTTGGATGCGGCGCCGGAACCTGCCATGAGTAGCGTCCGGGGAGGCGAGAAAGCAGTAAGCGGAGAGACTATGAGTCTGGGGTCCGGCCGGGGGAACGGTCACGGCACGTCGTGCGATCTCTGTCCCCTGCGCAAGCGCGAGAGCCTGCGCGAGTTCACCGCGGAAGAGCTCGCCTACGTGAAGGAATTCAAGTCCGACGAGCTGCGCGTCGCGCCGGGCACGAGCTTCCTGCGCGAAGGCACGCGCAGCGAGCAACTTTACACCGTGCTGTCGGGCTGGGCGTTTCGCTACAAGATGCTCGACGACGGACGCCGCCAGATCATCAACTACGCGCTGCCCGCCGACATGGTCGGCCTGCAGGGCGCGTTGATGCGCGAGATGGAGCATTCCGTCGAGGCGCTGACGCCGCTGACGCTGTGCGTGTTTCCGCGCGCCAAGATGTGGGACCTGTATTCGCGCGTGCCCTCGCTCGCCTTCGACATCACGTGGCTGGCGGCGCGCGAGGAGCAACTGATCGACCAGCATCTGCTCAGCGTCGGCCGCCGCTCCGCGCTCGAGCGCACGGCCTATCTGCTGCTGCACCTGTTCGTGCGCGCGCAGGAAGCGGGGCTCGTCAAGGACAACGCCATCCAGTTTCCGTTCACGCAGCAGCATCTCGCCGACACGCTCGGCATGTCGCTCGTGCACACCAACAAGACGCTGAAGCGGCTCCTGCAATCGAACGCGGTGCGCTGGAAGGACCGCGTGTTCGAGATCATCGACCGCGGCGCGCTGGTCGAGATCGCCGGCGAGGACGTCAAGCTGCTGCGGCCGAGGCCGTTCATCTGATGAGCGACGGCGCCGCAGGCATCGCACAGGTCCGCGCGGAGATCG
The DNA here is from genome assembly GCA_051959715.1 of Pseudolabrys sp. Classification (GTDB taxonomy): domain Bacteria; phylum Pseudomonadota; class Alphaproteobacteria; order Rhizobiales; family Xanthobacteraceae; genus Pseudolabrys. The sequence goes on along the minus strand of JBQCFB010000011.1, from coordinate 22,753 downwards.
CGCGCGCCTGCAAGGACGCCGGCCGCGATACGGAGTCGGTGACGCTTGTCGCGGTATCGAAGACGTTCGATGCGGACGCGATCGAGCCGGTGATCGGCGCCGGCCAGCGCGTGTTCGGCGAGAACCGCGTGCAGGAGGCGAAGGCGAAGTGGCCGGCGCTCGTGGCGCGGCATCCGGACATCGCGTTGCATCTCATCGGGCCGTTGCAGTCGAACAAGGCGAAGGAAGCGGTGGCGCTGTTCGACGCCATCCACTCGGTCGACCGCGCCAGCCTGTGCGAGGCGCTCGCCAAGGAGATCGGCAAGCAGAACAAGACGCCGACTCTGTTCGTGCAGGTGAACACCGGCGCCGAGCCGCAGAAGGCCGGCGTGCGCCCGGAAGAGGCCGACGCGTTCCTCAAGAGCTGCCGCGACGCTTACGGCCTGGCGATTGCGGGCCTGATGTGCATCCCGCCTGCGGACGAGGCGCCCGGGCCGCATTTCGCGCTATTGGCGACCATCGCCAGACGCAACGGATTGAAACTCTTGTCGATGGGCATGAGCGCCGATTTCGCATCGGCGATCGCCATGGGCGCGACGCATGTGCGCGTCGGCTCGGCCATTTTCGGAGGACGGACGTGAGCGATTTCGACCACTGGCAGGCGCGCTATTCGAGCGACGAGTATCGCTTCGGCACGGCGCCGAACGCGTTCCTCGCCGCGCAGGCGGCGCGGCTGCCGACGTCCGGAAAGGCGCTCGCCATCGCCGACGGCGAAGGCCGCAACGGCGTCTTCCTCGCCGAGCGCGGGCTCGACGTGCTGTCGCTCGACTTCTCGCCGAACGCGCAAGGGAAGGCGCGCAAGCTCGCCGCCGCGCGCGGCGTCACGATCCGCACCGAGCAGGCAGACGTCATCAACTGGAGCTATCCCGCCGACACCTACGACGTCGTGGCGGCGATCTTCTTCCAGTTCGCGGGCCCGGCCGATCGCGACCGGATCTTCGCGGGCATCAGGCGCACGCTCAAGAAAGGCGGGCTGCTGCTGCTCGAGGGCTACGGCCCGAAGCAGCTCGAATACAAGACCGGCGGCCCGGGGCTTCTCGAGAACCTGTACACGCCCGCGATCCTGGAAAAGGCCTTCGGCGATTTCGCGTCGTGCGACATCCGCGAATACGACGCGGAAATCCACGAGGGCGCCGGCCACGGCGGCATGTCGGCGCTCGTCGATCTCGTGGCAGTGAAGTAGCTACCGGTTGAACCGCGGCATGTTCGGCGGATTGCCGCCGAGCGAGGCGTCGAGCGGCTTCTTCAGGAGGCTCGAACGCAGCGCGCTCGGCTGCGCGGCGGGAGCCGCGGCCGCGGGTTGGTAAGCGGGTTGCGGCGGCGGCGGCGGCGGCTGATAGGCCGGCTGCTGCGGCGGCTGGTAGCCGGCCTGCTGCGGCATCTGCGGTTGCAGGCTCGGCGAATCGAACGGCGAGCCCATGTCGTCGTCGTAGTCGCTCGCGCGGTGGCTCATGCTGGCCGAGCGCCAGCGCTCGATCACCGACGTCAGCAGATCCTTGTTCATGCCGGCGCTGGCTTCCGAGCGGGTCGAGCCCGAAGCCTCGCTGTTCGGCCGGCGCTCGAGCGCAAGCTCGCCGAAGCGCATGCGCGTCGGCAGCGCCACGCCGGCGCCGAAGCAGAACACTTCGCGCGTGCCGAGCGAGGGAATGAACGACAACAGGTTCGCCGCCGCGTCGGACACGGCCGAGCGGATCAGCTCCTGGTCGCGGTCGTTCGACAGCCGCATCGCGAACAAGGTCGAGCACTGCGAGATGATGGTCGCGTCGATCTCGGCGGGGCGCTGCGTGACGAGACCGAGGAAGACGCCGTACTTGCGGCCTTCCTTGGCGATGCGCGACAGCGCGCGGCGCGTCGGACCAAAGCCGATCTTCTTGTCGGAGGGAGCGTAGCGGTGCGCCTCTTCGCAGACGAACAGCAGCGGCGCGGCGCCGTCCGACCACAGGCCGAAGTCGAACGCCATGCGGCAGAGCACCGACACGACCGAGTCGATGACTTCCGCCGGGAAGCCGGCGAGCTGCATGATCGTCATCGGCTTGCCGTCCGGCGGCAGGCGGAACAGCGTGCCGATGATCTCCGCCATCGTGTCGCCGCCGATGTTCGCATTCTCGAACATGAAGGCGTAGCGCGGATGGTTGCGGAACGTCTGAATGCGGCCGATCAGCTTGTGATAAACGACGGCGCGCGAGCGGTTCTCGAGCTTGCCCATGCGCTCGTCGAGCAGCGCGATCAAATCCTCGATGCGGTAGGGCACCGGCGTGTCGGCGGTGAAGCCCGCGTCCTTCGGATCGCGGCGCTTCGACAGCATGCTGTTGTTGGCGTTGTTGCGATATTGCAGGTACGCGGCCTTGGCGAGCGGCAGCACCTCGGAGAGGATTTCGACTTCCTCGTCGATGCCGGGGCGGCCGCCGAAGAAGGCATCGACCACCTCCTCGAAATTGAACAGCCAGAACGGCAGGCGGAGATTGCGCGGGGTCAGCACCTGCGCCTTGTCGCCGAAGCAGCGGCCATATTCGTTGTGCGGATCGACCAGGAAGATGCGCAGATTCGGCCGCGTCTCGAGGATCTTCTGGAGGATGATAGCGACGCCGCTCGACTTGCCGACGCCGGTCGCGCCGAGAATGGCGAAGTGCCGGCTGACCATCTGGTCGATGTCGATGTGGACGGCGATGTTCGGGTTCTGCTGGAGCGTGCCGATCTGGGCGCGGTCGCTCGACGGGCCGCCATAGACGATGCGCAGCTCGCGCTCGCCGAGCATGGCGGTGGCATCGCCGATGGTCGGATAGTCGGTGACGCCGCGGGAGAACTTGCCGGAGACAATCTCGCCGATGAGATCGAGCCGCGCCACCTTGCGGAAATCGGTGCGGCTCGCGGCGGGCCCGACAGCCTGCTCGCCGACCTCGGTGACGAGCCCGATGATCAGCGCTTTCGGCGTCGTGATGCCCATGAATTTGCCGACGGTCGGGCTGTCAGCGGAAGTCGCATGCCTGGCGGCCAATTCGATCGTCGCGCTCGATCCTGTGACGGCGACGACGCGGCCAATGGCCTCGCTCATCACGCGAGCGGCGGAGGCGGCCGAGGCGGCGGTGGAAACGGGTGATGCGGGCGCGAGAGTGTCCATTCGTCGGTCCGTTGCCGGCTGCATGGGGGCCGGGTCGACGAAATTTACGGGACGTATCTTTTGTCCAATTTAATGCATTGGCTAAAACGCCCCGGACTTGAGGCTATCCTTAAGGAACCCTGCATGTGACGGGTGTCAAACAATGCGGATGCGCGTGCGCGGGCCAAGCCGCGCCAGCAGATGTCGCAAGGCTTTGATATCGAAGGCGATGCAGCCCGCGGTCGGGGCGAAGCCCGGCCTGGCGACATGCATGAACACGGCGCTGCCCCGCCCGGCCACCCGCGGCCGGGTGTTATGGTCAATCTCGACGATGAAGTCGTAGAGGTTATCGGCGCGGCTGAGGCGGTCGGCCGTGCTGCCGGGCGGCACGTGGACCGGCTGATTGTAGTGGCGATCGGAGGGGTCCTCCGACCAGCCATCGTTCGGGCGGATGCGCCGCAGGGGCAGGTGGGTCGCTGGCCGACTGTGCCGGTCGGGGCGCCACCAGACCCGCTTCGGGCGGAATATCCCTAACGGAGTACCTCCGTCGCCTTCCCGCTTATTGGCCCGGACGCCGCCCCGGCCGAGCGCCACCGGCAGGGCGAGTGGCCCGGCAGTGAGCCAGCCGCGCCGCGGGTCGCCCGGCTTGCGCCGCACGGTGATGGTCGAGAGGGTCTGCCGCCGCATGGGTCCTGCGCTCGAATCAGCAACATTCCATAGCCAACGTGTTACCAGTTCGCGCTTGCTCTTAGAGCCGCGAATGCTCTACTTCCGAGAGACTTGCATCGAACTTAGGCGCGCGCCGCGCGTTTGCCCCTGGGGCTGACCATCCGATGGCCAATAAACGCACGATCCTGATCGTCGACGACGACGCCGAGCTGCGCGAGGCGCTGGTCGAGCAGCTCGCGCTGCATGAGGAGTTCGAGGCGATCTCCGCCGACTCCGGCACCAAGGGCGTGCAGATGGCGCGTAGCGCCCAGGTCGACCTGGTGATCATGGATGTCGGCCTGCCCGACGTCGACGGACGCGAAGCGGTGCGCCTGCTGCGCAAGAACGGCTTCAAGTCGCCGATCATCATGCTGACCGGCCACGACACCGATAGCGACACGATCCTCGGGCTCGAGTCCGGCGCCAACGACTACATCACCAAGCCATTCCGCTTCGCCGTGCTGCTCGCGCGCATCCGCGCGCAACTGCGCCAGCACGAGGCGAGCGAGGACGCGGTCTTCACCATCGGGCCTTACACCTTCCGGCCGTCGTCGAAGATCCTGCTCAATCCGAAGGGCAGCAAGGTGCGTCTCACCGAGAAGGAAACGGCGATCCTGCGCTATCTCTATCGCGCCGGGCAAAAGCCGGTGTCGCGCGAGACGCTGCTCCAGGAAGTGTGGGGTTACAATTCCGGCGTCACCACGCACACGCTCGAGACGCACATCTACCGCCTGCGTCAGAAGGTCGAGAAAGACGCCGCGCAGCCGCAGATCCTGGTGACCGAAGCCGGCGGCTACAAGCTGGTGCCGTGATAAATCTCGCCGTCATTCAGGGGCGCGCGACTGCGGCCGCAGGCCGCGGGCGTGCGAACCCGGAACCCAGAAGGCAATATGAGGGCCCTTGTTGTGGCTCTGGATTCCGGGTTCGCGTGCTGCGCGCGCGCCCCGGAATGACCGGGTGAGGGGATGGGGCTCGAAGACGACATCGCCTTCTTCGAACGCGTGCCGACGCTTGCCGCGCTGGGCAAGCAGGCGCTGCGCGTACTGGCGATCGGCGCCGAGACGCGCAGCCTGCCGAGCGGCGCTGTTCTCTATTATGCCGGCGAGGTCGCCGACGGCGCCTATGTTGTGCAGCAGGGCTCGCTGCTGCTCGAGCCGGGCACCTTCTCGGAAGGCCGCGAATACACGGTCGGGCCCGGGGCTTTGGTCGGCGAGCTCGCGCTCATCACCGACGTCGTGTCGCCGTCGACCGCGATCGCGAAAGAGCCCACGGTGGTGGTGAGGCTGTCGCGCAGCCTGTTCCGCAAAATGCTGGAAGGCTATCCCGCCGCAGCGGAAGCGCTGCGCGACATCATGGCGTCGCGGCTGGCGCTGTGGAGCAAGGACCTCGGCGCGCTGAAGCGGAAGCTGGATAAGTGAATTGGCCTCATGGTGAGGAGCGCTCCGAAGGAGCGCGTCTCGAACCATGGGGCCGCCCCATCCTTCGAGACGCGCCGCTTGCGCGGCGCTCCTCAGGATGAGGCGGAGAGAGGCTAAGACGGATTACACTTCCACCCGCGTCGTCACCGGCACGTGGTCTGACGGCCGCTCGGCGCCGCGATAATCCTTCGCGATCGTGATCTTCGATACCTCGCCGGCGATCGCGTCGGACGTCCAGACGTGGTCGAGCCGCCGGCCGCGGTCGCTTTCGCGCCAGTTGTCCATCGCGCGGTAGCTCCACCACGTATAGAGCTTCTCCGGCTCCGGCGTGAGCACGCGCATCGTGTCGACCCAGTTGCCGGCCTTGCGCGCCGCATTCATCTTCTCGCACTCGACCGGCGTGTGCGAGATCACTTTCAACATCTGCTTGTGCGACCACACGTCGTGCTCGAGCGGCGCGACGTTGAGGTCACCGACCAGGATCGCGCGCTGCTTTGCCGCGGGCCGCAGGCCCAAATGGTCGCGCATCTCGTCGAGGAAGGAGAGCTTGTGCCCGAATTTCGGATTGATCTCCGGGTCGGGCTCGTCGCCGCCGGCGGGCACGTAGAAATTATGCAGCGTGATCGGATCCTTCAGGCCGGCCTTGTCGCCGAGCACCACCGAGATGTGGCGGCAATCGGTCTTGCCGCAGAAGTCCTGCTTGTCGACGCTGTCGAACGGCACGCGCGAGAGGATGGCGACGCCGTGATAGCCCTTCTGGCCGTAGAGCGCGGCGTGCTCGTAGCCGAGCCGCTTGAAGCGCTTCAGCGGAAACGCGTCGTCAGGGCACTTCGTCTCCTGGAGGCAGATGACGTCCGGCCGCGCCGATTTGATGAACTTGGCGACCAGATCGATGCGCAGGCGGACGGAGTTGATGTTCCAGGTGGTGATCTTCAGCGGCATGACCGCAATCTAGGCGGTCGGGCGCGGGTTTTCCATGCCGCGCCAGCGGCTGTGCAAAACGTCAGTTGTGGTACCGCGTGTAGTCGATGCGGAACATGTTCGGGTCGGGCTTCTTCGAGGCGTCGAGGTTATAGACCGCGACGGTCGTGTCGTAGCCCTGCGGGTCGGTGACGGTCCACTGCTTGAGCTGCATGTCCTTGGCGTCGAACATGATCATCAGCCGGCTGGTGCCGACCAGCGTGTTCTTCTCCTCGACCACGACGGTGATGAACACGTCGTCTGCGTAGACCGCGACGAGGTTGGTGTCGCGCATCAGGTCGACCTTGTCGGCGAGCAGGAAGCGCAGCGGCGTCTGCGACAGCGGATAGACGTCCTGCGTCGCGAGGCTGCGGTCGCGCACGATGACGGACTGGCCGTCGGCGACGAGCTCGATCGGGCTCGGATCGTCATATTCGAAACGGACGCGGCCGGGCTTGGCGATGAAGAACGTGCCGGTGGTCCGGCCGCCGTCCGGGCCGATCTGCACGAACTTGCCGGTCAAGTTCGTCACGGAGGTCAGATAATTGTTGACCCGGTCGATGATCGCGCGCTGCTGCGGATTGAGCGCCTGAGTCGAGCCCGGCTTGCCGAGCAGGGCGGCGAAAGGATTGCTGATCGGGTTGGGCGCGGCCTGCGCCTGTTTCGGCGCCGGAGCCTGCGCGCGAGCCTGCAACGCAGCCGGCGGAATCGGATCGCGCACCGAGCCGGTGACGATCGAACGATGCGGGTTCGGGCGCGGCAGCGGGACGTTCTCGGCCATTGCGGGCAGCGCCATCAGGCCGGCGAGCAGGCCCGCCATCGCCAATGCGCCACGGCCCCCGAAAAATCCAGCCATCTCGCTCTCCGCCTCGAATGTCGTGCCGGACGCCCCCGTACCGACCGGTACGCGCGGGCTGTGGCTATTTCGCGACCCCCGGACGCGAACCATGCGCTGATTCGCCGGCCGGAGGGATGAATTGTACGGCGGCGCCGGCAGCCCGGTTACCGCCCCAGATCGCCCTCTTCGGGCACGAGGATCTCGCGCTTGCCGGCGTGGTTGGCCTGGCCGACGATGCCCTCGTTCTCCATGCGCTCCATCAGCGTGGCGGCGCGGTTGTAGCCGATCTGCAGCCGGCGCTGGATGTAGGACGTCGAGGCCTTGCGGTCGCGCTTCACGATGGCGACGGCCTGCGAATAGAGATCGCCGCCTTCGGCCATCCCCATGCCCGTCGCGTCGAACACCGCGCCGTCCTCGCTGAGCTCCGGCTCGTCGGCCGTGACCTCCTCGAGATAATCCGGCATGCCCTGCGACTTGAGATGCCGCACGACCTTCTCGACCTCGTCGTCGGAGCAGAACGGGCCGTGCACGCGGCTGATGCGGCCGCCGCCGGCCATGTAGAGCATGTCGCCCTGGCCGAGCAGCTGCTCGGCGCCCTGCTCGCCGAGAATGGTGCGCGAGTCGATCTTGGACGTGACCTGGAAGGAAATGCGGGTCGGGAAGTTCGCCTTGATCGTGCCGGTGATGACGTCGACCGACGGGCGCTGCGTCGCGAGGATGACGTGAATGCCGGCAGCGCGCGCCATCTGCGCCAGGCGCTGGATCGCGCCTTCGATGTCCTTGCCGGCGACCATCATCAGGTCGGCCATTTCGTCGACGATGACGACGATGTAGGGCAGCGGCTCGAGATCGAGTTCTTCCTTCTCGTAGATCGCCGCGCCGGTTTCCTTGTCGTAGCCGGTGTGCACCGTACGCGTGAGCTGCTCGCCCTTCGCCTTCGCCTCGGCGACGCGCGCATTGTAGCCGTCAATGTTGCGCACGCCGAGCTTCGACATCTTCTTGTAGCGGCCCTCCATCTCGCGCACGGCCCATTTGAGCGCGACGACCGCCTTCTTCGGATCGGTGACGACGGGCGTGAGCAGATGCGGGATGCCGTCATAGACCGACAGTTCGAGCATCTTCGGATCGACCATGATGAGACGGCACTGGTCGGGCGTCAGCTTGTAGACCAGCGACAGGATCATCGTGTTGATGGCGACCGACTTGCCCGAGCCGGTGGTGCCGGCGATGAGCAGATGCGGCATGCGCGCGAGATCGACGATGACGCTTTCGCCACCGATGGTCTTGCCGAGGCAGAGCGGCAGCTTCGTCGCCGTGCCCTCATAGTCCTTGCCGGCGAGCAGTTCGCGCAAATAGACCTTCTCGCGCGTCGGGTTCGGCAGTTCGATGCCGATGGCGTTGCGGCCGGACACGACGGCGACGCGCGCCGACACCGCGCTCATCGAGCGGGCAATATCGTCGGCAAGGCCGATGACGCGCGACGACTTGATGCCCGGCGCGGGCTCGAGCTCGTACAGCGTGACGACGGGGCCGGGCCGGGCATTGATGATCTCGCCGCGCACGCCGAAATCCGACAGCACGCTTTCGAGCGAGGCCGCGGCGGCGTCGATGACGTCCTTCGGCATTTGCGAGCGCTCGGAGGCCTTCTGCGCCGCGAGCAGATTGAGCGACGGCAGATCGAAGCCGGAGCCGGACCTGCGGGGCTTCGGAGCGGGGGCGGCGCGCTTCCGCGGCGCGGGCGTTTCTTCTTCCTCTTCTTCTGAGTCGTCTTCGTAGTCGTCGGCCGCGGCCTCGGGCGTCATGCTCGGCGCCGGCACGCGGCTGAGCCCGCCGAAACGCGGCTCCTGGCGTCCGCTCGCGGCGGCGATCGGCTTGCGCGGGCTCGGCCGCAGCAGCAGCCACAGCCGCGTCTTCAGGCTGAGCAGCGCGTGGACGATCATGCCGAGCCAGGGCGAGGCGCGGTCGGCGTCTTCTTCTTCATCGTCCGCAACGACGTCGTCCTCGATCTCCTCTTCGGCGGGATCGCGGACCGGGATGCGGATGTCGGCGGCGATCGCGGTCGTCAGCAGCGCGGCAAAGCCGGTGATGGCGCCGGCGACGATCGAGCCGATGAAGCCGAGCGAGCCGCCGGTGAGCGCGGCCGGTCCGCGCAGCAGCGCGTCGCCGAAGACGCCGCCCAGTCCGGTCGGCAGCGGCCACGAGCCGATGAGCGGCAGCGTCGATGCGAAGGCCGCCCACAACAGCGTCGTCAGCACCCACATGAGGCTGCGCCACTTGTGGCCGACGTCGCGATGCGTCAGCAGCCGCCAGCCGAGCAGCGCTTCCGGCGCGAGCAGCGCCACGGCGGCAAGCCCGAGCAGCTGCATCGCCAAATCGGAGAAGATCGCGCCGGGATAGCCGAGCAGGTTGACGATCGGCTTGTGCGTGGCGTGGCTGAGCGAGGGATCCTGCACCGACCAGGTGGCGAGCGCGATGGCGCCGAGCAGCGCCAGCGAGATCAGCGCGAGGCCGGCGAGTTCGCGCACGCGGCGTCGCACGATGTCGCGCAAGTGCTCCGAGAGGAACGCGATGATGTCGATGCTGCGGTCCGCTGCCGGCATGAGCTAGTTTTTTCCCTTGCGCTTGATCTTGTCCGAAAACCGGTTCCCACTTTTCGGGATCATGCGCGTCACCCCAGTAGTTCGACGAGGCGATGCAGCGCTTCCGCCGTCGCCTCCTTGTCCTGCACCATCGCGACGCGGATGTAGTCCGCGCCGGGATTGGCGCCGTCCTTCTGCTCGCGCGCGAGGTAGCGCCCCGGCACCACGCGCACGCCGGCTTCCGCCCAGAGTCGCTTCGTCACCGTCTCGCTGCCGCCGTGTTTCGACACGTCGAGCCAGAGGAAGAAGCCGCCGGACGGCCGCCTGTAGCCGTAACGGTCGCCGATGATCTGGTCGGCGAGGTCGAATTTTGCCCGATAAAGCTTGCGGTTTTCTTCCACATGCGCCTCGTCGGCGTAGGCCGCCACCGCGACCGCCTGGGCCGGCACCGGCACCTGCGGCGCCGCGACGTTGCGCAGTTCGAGGAAGGCCCCGAGGAAGCGCCGGTCGCCGGCGCAGAAGCCGACCCGCAGGCCCGGCAGGTTCGAGCGCTTCGACAGCGAGTGGAAGACGACGACGTTGGCAAAATCCGGCCCGGAGGCTTTCAGCATGCCGGCGGGCACGTCCTTCGAGTAGATCTCGCCGTAGCATTCGTCGGCGAAGACCAGGAAGCCGTACTTTTGCGCCAGCTTCGCCAGCTTTTCGAGATAGGTGTGGCCGGCCACCGCGCCCTGCGGATTGGACGGTGAGGCGAGGTACATGGCCACGGTGCGCGACAGAAGCGCCGGATCGAGCGCGTCGAGATCGGGCAGGAAGCCGTGCTCGCGCGTCGCCGGCAGATAGACCGGCTCGCAGCCTGCGGCGAGCGCGCCGGCCGAATAGGCGGCGTAGAACGGATTGGGGATGAGCACGGCGGGCGCGCCGGCGCGTGGGCCGACCCAACGCGTCGCGGCGATTGCCGCGAGGAAGAGCCCCTCGCGCGTGCCGTTGAGAACGAGCACTTCGGATTCCGCATCGACCGCGCGCGGCAGCTTGAAGCGCTTGCCGAGCCATGCGGCGACCGCCTTGCGGAACGGCTCGGTGCCCTTGTTCGGCGGATAGCGGCCGAAGTCGGCGATGGTGGCGGCAAGAACCGGCGCGACGAAATCCGGCACGGCGTGTTGCGGCTCGCCGACCGACAGATTGATCGGCGGCTTGCCGGGCTGGATGCCGGCGATGAGATCGGCGAGACGCACGAAAGGCGAGCGGGAATCGACCGCCGGAACAGGGTTTTGAGACGGCTCGCGCTGGGCGGTCATGGTCGGCATAAGGGTACACATGGTGGGGCTAAAGGCCCCACGCCGGAACGGTCAGGGCCACATTAGGGACGGCGAGGTTAAGACCCGATTAACCATCGGTTTTCAAGGCGGTCCGCCCGCGGCCGCCGGCGCTCAAATCCCCAAAATAAGTGAGACCCCGGTCCTTGTGGGACCGGGGCCTCGACGGAAGGGACAGTGCCGGGTGTCCGCCCCAACCGTTAGTGTGTGGCTACTGAACCACCTCGCCGTGCAGGGCGAGATCGAGACCCTCGCGCTCCGTCTCCTCGGAGACGCGCAGGCCGATCACCGCGTCGATGATCTTCAGCAGAACCAGCGAGACGATCGCGTCGTAGATGATGACGACGGCGACGCCTTTGAACTGGTTGATCAGCGCGCCGACGTTGCCTTCGATCAAACCCGAAGTGCCGCCGTACTCGTTGATCGCGAACACGCCGGTGAGCAGCGCGCCGACGATGCCGCCGACCGCGTGCACGCCGAAGCAGTCGAGCGCGTCGTCAATGCCGTGCAGCCGCTTGAGGCCGGTGACGCCCCAGTAGCAGACGACGCCGGCGGCCGCGCCGATGCACATCGAGCCGATCGGGCCGACGTAGCCCGAGGCCGGCGTGATGGCGACGAGACCGGCGACCGCGCCCGAAGCGAGGCCGATGACCGTCGGCTTGCCGCGATGGGCCCACTCGACCAGCATCCACACGAAGCCGGCGACGGCGGTGGCGATCTGAGTCACGGTCATCGCCATGCCGGCCTGCATGCCGGCGGTGACGGCCGAGCCGGCATTGAAGCCGAACCAGCCGACCCACAGCAGAGCGGCGCCGATGAAGGTGAGCACCATGTTGTGCGGCGGGCCGATGTCCTTGCGACGGCCGAGGCAGATGGCGCACACCAGACCGGCGACGCCGGCGTTGATGTGAACGACCGTGCCGCCGGCGAAGTCGAGCACCTTGAACATCGCGTCCGAGTTGCCGTTCGACATGAAGCCGTCGCCGCCCCAGACCCAGTGCGCGACCGGCGCGTAGACGAGAACCGCCCACAGGCCGATGAACCACAGCATCGCCGAGAACTTCATGCGCTCAGCAAACGCGCCGGCAATCAGCGCCGGCGTGATGATCGCGAACGTCATCTGGAAGCACATGTAGACGGTCTCGGGGATCGTCACCGCCAGCGGGTTCGGCGTGCCGATGCCGGTCGAGATGTCGCTCAGGATGCCTTGCAGGAACGCGCGCGACATGCCGCCGAGGAAGGGCGAGCCGGTCGTGAACGCCATGCTGTAGGTGAACATGGCGTAGAGGATCGTCACCAGACACGTGACGGCAAAGCTCGTCATGATCGTGTCGCCGACGTTCTTCTTGCGCACCATGCCGCCGTAGAAGAGGCCGAGGCCGGGGATGGTCATCATCAGGACCAGCGCGACCGAGGTCATCATCCAGGCGGTGTCGCCCGAATTCGGCGTGCACTTCTCGAGCACGGCCTTCTTCGGATCGGGATCGTTGGCGCAGGCCGGCGGCGGCGTGGTCGCGGCCGGTGCTGCTGCTGCGGCAGGCGCGGCCGGAGCGGCGCCGGGTGTCGTCTGAGCATACGACGCGTTGAACGCGCCGATGCTCAGGAACAGGCCGAGCAGAAGCCCGAGCGCAAGCGCGCCAAGTCTCGCACGGGAAAATTTCTTCAACGTCATGGTCATGTACTCCTGTCGAATTGTTGCCGTGCGGATCAGAGCGCCGCGGCGTCGGTCTCGCCGGTGCGGATGCGCACGGCGTGATCGATGCCGAAGACGAAGATCTTGCCGTCGCCGATCTGGCCGGTTTTCGCCGCGCTCGAGATGGCGGCGACGACCTTGTCGACCTGGTCGGTCGCGACCGCGACTTCGACCTTGATCTTGGGCAGGAAGCTCACGGCGTATTCGGCGCCACGGTAGATTTCCGTGTGGCCCTTCTGACGCCCGTATCCCTTGACCTCAGTGACAGTCAGTCCCTGCACGCCGAGTGAGGTCAGGGCGTCACGGACCTCGTCGAGCTTGAAGGGTTTGATGATGGCCATGACGATTTTCATGGATTCGATCCCCGCTTGAGCCCGTTTTGATTCGATACGCAGTGCGGGCGGGACACTGAGCCGGCCGCGAAGCGTGCTTTGCGGGCATGGCCGGGCCCATGGAATCAAGTGCCGTGCCAAGTGCGCGCGGAGTCGCTAGGCGACTGATTTCACGGGGGAAACCGGAGCGGCCTCAGGGTGGCCGGAAAGCGGGCGGGGGCTACCGGCTAAAAAATCAGCAGGCCCGTGGGGGCCTGCTCGGAAAATGATCACTGAAAAAGGCAGATGGCCGGATTCGCACCATCGCGTCGGCGCGGATCCGGGAAGTCGTTGTTATTGCAGGGCTTCGCCGTGCTGGCTGACGTCGAGCCCGATGACTTCGTCTTCCTGGCGAACGCGCAGCGGCACCATGACGCCGATCAGCTTGAGGATGCCGAAGGTGGCGACGCCGGACCACGCCGCGATGACGACGATGCCGTAGAGCTGCGCCCAGACGAGGTGAATGTTGCCTTCGATCAGGCCCTTGATGCCGTTCGGCACGTCGGTCGAGGCGGACACCGCGCCGACGGCGAGGACGCCGGCGAGGAACGTGCCGGTCAGGCCGCCAATGCCGTGCACGCCGAACACGTCGAGCGAGTCGTCGTAGTTCAATTTCAATTTCAGCCAGGTGCACGACCAGAAGCAGATGCCGCCGGCGATGACGCCGATCAGCAGGCCTTCCATCGGCGTGACGAAGCCCGACGCCGGCGTGATGGTGCCGAGGCCCGCGACCGCGCCGGAGATCATGCCGAGCACGGAGGGCTTGCCGCGCGTCTTCCACTCGATCGCCATCCACGTCGCCGCGCCGGCCGACGCCGCGAGATGCGTGCAGACGATGGCCATGGCCGCGCGAGAATTGGCGGCGAGCGCCGAGCCGCCGTTGAATCCGAACCAGCCGACCCACAGGAGGCCGGTGCCGATCACGGCGAGCGACAGGTCGAACGGCGCGAGATTGTCGTGGCCGTAGCCGCGGCGCTTGCCGATGACCAGCGCAGCGACGAGACCGGCGACGCCGGCGTTCAGGTGCACGACGAGGCCGCCGGCGAAGTCGATCGTGCCGTAGGTCTGGAGGAAGCCGCCGCCCCAGATCCAGTGCGCGATCGGCACGTAGACGATGAACAGCCACAGCACGCAGAACAGCATGAAGGCCGAGAAACGCAGGCGATCCGCGACCGAGCCGGCGACCAGCGCCACGGTGATGACCGCAAAGGTCATCTGGTAGAGCATGAACAGGCTCTCGGGGATCGTCGGCGCCAGCGACGAGATCGAGTTGAGCTCAAGGCCCTTGAGGAAGATGCGGTTGAGCGTGCCGATGATGGCGCCGTCGCCGGTGAAGGTCAGCGAATAGGCGAGCACGGCCCACAGCACCGACACGGCGAAGGTCGCGGCCAGCGACTGCGCCATGGTGGCGAGCACGTTCTTCTTGCGCACCATGCCTGAATAGAAGAGCGCGAGCCCCGGGATCGTCATCATCAGGACGAGGCCGGTGGCGCCGATCATCCATGCCGTGTCGGCGGCGTCGATCTTCAGCGGCGTTTCGGCAAAGGCAGGCGAAGCGACGAATGCGGATGCGATGGCGAGCGCGCCCATCGCCAGGCGTGGCAGCCCCTTGAGCATGTTCGGAATCCCCCGGCTGAATTTCAATTCCGGCCGCTGCCGATGACCCCCGCAGCGCCGGTCGTCGTCCCGCGCGTGCGGGACCGGCTTGCGTTAGAGCGCGTCGACGTCGGTTTCGCCGGTGCGGATGCGCACCGCCTGCTCGATCGGCGCGACGAAAATCTTGCCGTCGCCGATCTGCCCGGTCTTGGCGGCGTTGCCGATGGCCTCGACGACCTGATCGGCCTGCTCGCTCGAGACGACGACCTCGACACGCACCTTGGGCAGGAAGTTGATGGCGTATTCGGCGCCCCGGTAGATCTCCATGTGCCCCTTCTGGCGGCCGTAGCCCTTCACTTCGGCGACGGTCATTCCATGGATTCCGATGCGGGTGAGCGCGTCCCGCACCTCGTCGAGCTTGAACGGCTTTATGACAGCGATGACCAGCTTCATGATTAAACCCCCGGCAGGCGGCGTAAACTAGCGGCAGACGCGCGAAAGATTAAGCGGATATCCCGCTCATATTTCGGGCAATTGCTCGTTGTTGCGGCAGATTAGGTCAACGCCGCTGGCCTATCGGGCCGGCAAGACCCTGGTCCCGGATGACCTGCGGCAGGACGCGCCGCGCCGCGGCCGGCGACATGCCGGGCTGGACGCGCCGGTCATAGAGCATGGTCAGGAGGTCGCGGTCGTAGACCGAGAGATAGCCGACCATGCGGTTCTGGTTGAGCGTCGTCCAGATATTGCGCTGGTCGTGGTTCGACAGGCCGAAGGCGTGCAGCAGCTCGTGATAGGCGCAGTCGAGGAAGACGTCGTCGCCCTTGTCGACGATGATGAAGGACACCGAGCGGACGATGTCGCCGCTGGCGTTCGACTTCACGCTGGTCATGCACTGCGGATCGGTGCGGGCGATGAAGTCCTTGGCGATCTTCGGGCCGAAGGCTGAAAACAACGCGCCGTTGAAATCCTTCTCGTCGATCAGCCGCACCTCGATGTCGGCATCGCCGCCGCCGGCCGCGGGCGAGAGCATGAGGCTCGGCACCGAGCGGGCATATTCGGCGATGACCTCGCGCATGCGCGCGGAACGGTCGACGCTGCCGCCCGCCATGACCACGGCGCGGATCGGATGATCGAAGCGCCGGATGCCGCGCGGCCGCGCGCCGATGCGCAGGTCCGAGCCGAACGCCAGAGCCATGAAGCCGCGCGCGAGCTCCGCCGCGGTGAATTTGGTGTATTGCGCCGGCGCGCCGGCGAAGCTCCCGGGCGGCGGCGGCTCGCGGTCCGACGCCGCGAACGACACGGTCGCCGCCGCGAGGAGAACTGCAAGGCTGGCGATGAGCCGCTTCATCGGTCCTCGGCGCTACGGCTGCCGCCGCTGCCGCACGAGTCCCTCCTGGACCACCGATGCGACCAGCGTGCCGTCGCGGGTGAATATAAGTCCGCGCGCGAGCCCGCGCGAGCCGTGCAGGTTCGGCGAGTCCTGCGCGTAGAGCAGCCATTCGTCGGCGCGGAACGGCCGGTGCAGCCACAGCGCATGGTCGAGGCTCGCCGCCATGAACTCGTTCTCGAACAGGGTGCGGCCGTGCCGCGCCAGCGAGGCGTCGAGCAGCGTCAGGTCGGACGCATAGGCGAGCACGCACTGGTGGATGGCGAGATCGTCGGGCAGGCGGCCGGTGGTGCGAAACCAGAGATGGAAGCGGCCGTCGGGATATTTCGTGCCGGAATAGCGGTCCATCTCGACCGGACGCATCTCGATCGGTCGCTCGCGCTCGTAATACCACCGCACGGCCTCCGGCATCTTCGGCATGAGCTTCGTGCGCATCTCGCTTTCGCCCGCCAGGTCCTCCGGCGGGGTCACCTTCGGCATCTCGGCCTGATGGTCGAGGCCGTCCTCGTGCTCCTGGAACGACACCAGCATGGAGAAGATCGGATGGCCGTGCTGGCGCGCGGTCACACGCCGCGTGGTGAAGCTCTTGCCGTCGCGGATGCGGTCGACGTCGTAGATGAGCGGTACCTTCGGATCGCCGGGCAGGATGAAGTAGGCGTGCATCGAATGCGGCGAGCGGACCGGGTCGACCGTGCGCACCGCCGCGACCAGCGCCTGGCCGATGACCTGCCCGCCATAGACGCGCTGCCAGCCGGTTTGCGGCGACTGGCCGCGGAACAGGTTCGGCTCCAGCGTTTCGAGATCGAGGATGTCGAGCAGGTCTTTGACGGCAGAGGCCATGAGGGGTACCGCATAGGTCGGACGAAGGCCCAACCTGCTATGCTGGGCCGACGTTGACAAGGACGGCCGGCGGCGATGGCGGATCGGACAACACAGGCGGATCTGGTGATCGGCGGCGCGGGCTTTGCCGGGCTGGCGCTGGCCATCGCGCTCGTCGAGGCGTTGGGGCCGGAGTTCAAGGTCGTCGTCGCCGATCCGGCGCTCAAGCACGATCAGTCGCGCGACCCGCGCGCGTCCGCGATTGCCGCGGCGGCGCGGCGGCTGTTCGAGACGATCGGCGTCTGGCAGGCGGTCGAGAACGACGCGCAGCCCATGCTCGACATGGTCGTCACCGACTCCAAGGTCGATGACGCCGTGCGCCCGACCTTCCTCACCTTCGAAGGCGAAGTGCAGCCGGGCGAAGCCTTCGCGCACATGGTCGAGAACCGTCTTCTCGTGGACGCGCTGGTCGCCAAGGCGAAGACGCTCGGCATCGACCTGCGCGCGACGCCGGTGACGCGCTTCGACAATCGCGCCAACGCCATCGACGTGACCTTCGCCGACGGCGCGACCGTCGCCGCGCGTCTTCTGGTCGGCGCCGACGGCGCGCGCTCGCAGATCCGCGAGCAGGCCGGCATCGCCACGCATGGCTGGAGCTACGGACAGTCGGCCATCGTCTGCACGGTCGCGCACGAGCGGCCGCACAATGGCCGCGCCGAAGAACACTTCCTGCCGCCGGGGCCGTTCGCGATCCTGCCGCTCACCGGCAACCGCGCCTCGATCGTGTGGACCGAGCGCACCGCGGACGCCGAGCGCTATGTCGCGATGAGCGATGCCGACTTCCATGCCGAGCTGGAGAAACGCTTCGGCCTGCATCTCGGCGACATTGCAGTGGCCGGCGCGCGCCGCGCCTTCCCGCTCGGGCTCTACACCGCGCGCAAGTTCGTGGCCGAACGCCTCGCGCTGATCGGCGACGCCGCGCATGTCATCCATCCGATCGCGGGGCAGGGCCTCAACATGGGCCTGCGCGACGTTGCGGCGCTGGCTGAAGCGGTGACCGATGCGGCACGGCTCGGCCTCGACGTCGGCGGCGCCGACGTGCTCGAGCGCTACCAGCGCTGGCGCCGTTTCGACACGGCGATGATGGGCGTCGCCACCGACAGCCTCAACCGGCTGTTCTCCAACCGCTCCGACGTGCTGCGGCTTGCGCGCGACATCGGGCTCGGTTTGGTCGAGCGCATGCCGGCGATGAAGCGCATGTTCATCCGCGAGGCCGCCGGCTTCACCGGCGACGTGCCGAAGCTCCTGAAGGGCGAGGCGCTGTAACCGCTATCGGCGCAAATCGCTGTGCCCTCTCCCCTCTGTGGGAGAGGGCATTGAGAGCGTTTCAACGCATTCTGATGGGTGAGGGGGTGGCTCCTCACCCATTCATTTTGTTGCTGCTCTGTGCATGCCCTCTCCCACAGAGGGGAGAGGGCACAACGACGAACGCCGTGCTTGCCCAGGTTTTGGCTTTGCTGGACCAGCGCATTATTGCTGATTCCCCCCTATCGCCTCGGCGATCGCGACGGTGCGGCGCGCCATGTCGGCATGCAGGCGCTCGACCATGCGGCCGTCGATCGAGACGACGCCCTTCGTCTTGTTCTCCGGCATGTCGAACGCCGCGATCATCTTGCGCGCCCAGGCGACTTCCTCCGGCGAGGGCGAGAACGCCGCGTTGCACGGCTCGATCTGCGTCGGATGGATCAATGTCTTGCCGTCGAAGCCGAGCTCGACGCCCTGCCGGCATTCCTCGGCGAAGCCGTGCGCGTTGCCGATCTCGTTGTAGACGCCGTCGAGGATCTCGATGCCGTGGATGCGCGCGGCGGCAACGCACATGGTCAGCCATGGCAGCATCGGCGCGTGGCCGGCGACGAGCCGCGCGCGCGTGTCCTTGGCGAGGTCGTTGGTGCCAAGGATGAAGCCGGACAGGCGCGACTCGGAATCGCGCGCCTCGGCGGCGATGGACAGGATGTTGAAGATCGCGAGCGGCGTCTCGATCATCGCCCAGACGCGCGTCTTGTGCGCGGTGCTCATGTCGAGCAGGCGGCGGCCGACCAGCTCGAGCGTCTTGTCGGTCGATACCTTGGGCACGACGATGGCATCGGGCGCGGCGTGCGCGGCGGCTGTGAGGTCGTCGGCGTGCCACGGCGAGTCGATGCCGTTGACGCGGATCATCACCTCGCGATGGCCGAAGCCGCCGGCCTTGACCGCGTCGCAGACCTGGCGGCGCGCGGTCTCCTTGGCGTCGGGGGCGACGGAGTCCTCCAGGTCGAGGATGATGCCGTCGACGGGCAGCGTCTTCGCCTTCTCCAGCGCGCGGGCATTCGAGCCCGGCATGTACAGAACGCTGCGGCGCGGACGGACGGTCATTGCAATTGCCCCCGGTGACTATGCCGCCACCCTACCGTCGGGGCGGCACGCGTGCCACTGTCGCGGCCGATGACTGCGACCGCGAAAGACGAATGGCTCGCCGGCGTGGACGGCTGCCCGGCCGGGTGGATCGCCGCCTTCGTGCGGCCTGAGGGTGACGAGGTGCGCATCGCGGTCGTGCCGCGCTTCGCCGACGTGGTCGCCGAAGCGCGGGGGATTATCGCCGTCGACATGCCGATCGGGCTGCCGGAGCGGAGCGGCATTGGCGGCCGCGCGGCGGAGAACGCGGTGCGGCCGTTGCTCGGCGCGCGGCAATCCTCGGTGTTCTCGGTGCCGTCCCGCGCCGCGATCTACGCCCCCGACTATGCCGCATCCTGTACCGCGGCTGCGGCGACGTCCGATCCGCCGCGCAAGGTGTCGAAGCAGCTCTTCAACATCGCGCCGAAGATCCGCGAGGTCGACGCACTGCTGCGCGCAGATGCGGCGCTTGTGCCGCGCGTGCTCGAGGTGCACCCGGAGCTTGCCTTCTGGCGTCTCAACGGGGAGCGCGCGCTCGCTGAGCCGAAGAAGGTCAAGAGCCGCTGCCACGAGCCGGGACTCGACCTGCGGCGCGGACTGTTGATCGCGGCCGGCCTGCCGGCCACCGTGGTCGAGGCGCGGGCGCCGAAGGGCGCCGGGCCCGACGACCTCATCGATGCGCTGGCCTGCGCCGCTATCGCGCGGCGGCTCCACGCCGGCACGGCGACGCCGCTTCCCGACCCCCCGCAGCGGGATGCGCACGGGTTGCCAATGGCGATCTGGGCGTGACATCTAGAGGCCATGGCATTCCCCCAGCGCCTCATTGACGGGTACACCAAGTTCCTGCGCTCGCGGCTGACGGTCGAGCAGAACCGCTATCGCGAACTGTCGGAAGACGGCCAGAGTCCCGAAGTCATGGTCATCGGCTGCTGCGACTCGCGCGTGTCGCCGGAAGTCATCTTTGACGCCAGGCCGGGCGAGCTGTTCGTCTCCCGCAACATTGCGGCGCTGGTGCCGCGCTACACGCCGGACGGCGCGCAGCGCTCGGTTTCGGCCGCGCTCGAATTCGCCGTGCAGGCGCTCAGGATCAAGCACATCGTGGTGCTGGCGCACGCGCAATGCGGCGGCATCCGCGCATATGCCGAGGAGGCGGCGCCGCTGTCGCCGGGCGATTTCATCGGCAACTGGATGGCGATGATCGAGCCCGCCGCCAAGATGGTCGGCCCGCGCGGCGAGCGGCCGCTGCCGACGTATCTCACCGCGCTGGAGCAGGCCTCGGCGGTGAAGACGCTCGACAACCTGATGACGTTCCCGTGCGTGAAGATCCTGGTCGAGCGCGGCAAATTGAAACTGCACGCGGCCTATTTCGGCGTCGCGCGCGGCGACCTGTCGGTTTATGACCCCGAGAGCGGCGCGTTCGAGCGTGTCGCGGCGGACGAATACGCCCGCGCGTTCGGCGAGCCGCGGTTTTAGCTACGCCGCCGGCATGCGCTTGTCATTGCCGGGCATAGCCCGTCGAAGACGGGCGTGAACGCCCTTGTGTCCCGGCGATCCCGCTTGGTAAGGCACCGTGCCTCTCTAAACGAGATGGCCGGGACAAGCCCGGCCATGACAATTGATAGGTGGCGAAGTGCGGCCTAGGCGGCCTTCTTCTTCGCGCTGATCAGCTTGCGATTGATCAGGCACTCGGCGATCTGCACGGCGTTGAGCGCCGCGCCCTTGCGCAGATTGTCCGACACGACCCACATTTCGAGGCCGTTGTCGATCGTCGGGTCCTCGCGCAGGCGGCTGATATAGGTCGCGTCCTCGCCGACGCATTCGTACGGCGTCACGTAGCCGCCCGGCTCGCGCTTGTCGATGACGAGGCAGCCCGGGGCCGAGCGCAAGATTTCGCGCGCCTCGTCGGCGGAGATCGGGTTCTCGAACTCGATGTTGACCGCTTCCGAGTGGCCGACGAAGACCGGCACGCGCACGCAGGTGGCGACGAGCTTGATCTTGGGATCGAGAATCTTCTTGGTCTCGACCACCATCTTCCACTCTTCCTTGGTGAAGCCGTCTTCCATGAAGACATCGATCTGCGGAATGCAGTTGAAGGCGATCCGCTTCGGAAACTTCTTCGACTCCGTCTCGTCGAGCGTGAAGACCGACTTGGTCTGCGAGAACAGTTCGTCCATCGCGTCCTTGCCGGCGCCGGACACCGACTGATAGGTCGCGACGACGACACGCTTGATCTTGGCGTGGTCGTGCAGCGGCTTGAGCGCCACGACGAGCTGCGCCGTCGAGCAGTTCGGGTTGGCGATGATGTTCTTCTTGGTGAAGCCGGCAACCGCGTCGGCGTTCACCTCCGGCACGATCAGCGGCACGTCGGGGTCCATGCGCCAGGCCGACGAATTGTCGATGACGACGCAGCCGGCCGCGCCGATCTTCGGCGACCATTCCTTCGACACGGAGCCGCCAGCCGACATCAGGCAGATGTCGGTGTCGGAGAAATCGTAGTGGTCGAGGGCTTTGACCTTCAGGGTCTTGTCGCCGAAAGAGCACTCCGTGCCCACGCTCCTGCGCGAGGCAAGCGCGACGACTTCGTCGGCGGGAAAGTTGCGTTCGGCCAGGATCGCGAGCATCTCGCGGCCCACATTGCCGGTGGCGCCCGCCACGGCGACCTTGTAACCCATTGGTAGCTCTCCGAAAAAAGACCAGGCCCGAGTTGTCCCCGAGGCCGGACCGCAAGGCTTCTAGGCGAGAAATGGGCGTCTGACAACGATTGCCGCCCCGACACATGCCCTTCGGTCATGTAGGGAGGCGCCGCCGCCACACCATGGGCGGCCTGCTGCATTGCCGCGACGAATTCGCTGGCGGGCCGCGGGCGCGCGATTGACCGGAGAAGGAAAGCGCCGGATCATCCTTGGACAAGAGAATTTCCTGCGCCGTGATGACGGTTCAGGGAAATAAACGTCTCGGGGGAGACATCCAGATGATCTCACGACGTCACCTGCTGCAATCGGCGGGCGCGGCCGGAGCCGCCGCCCTGCTGCCGACACTGGCCCGCGCGCAAAGCGCCTCGTCGATGCTCTCGCCCGGCGTGCCCGACGGCATCGCCAGCTACGTCACCATGGGCAAGCTGCCGGGCAAGCAGCCGCTCATCCAGCTCGCGGACCGGCCGCCGAACTACGAGTCGCCGCTCGAATATCTTCAGACGCCGATCACGCCGAACGACAAGTTCTTCGTGCGCTATCACCTTGCGGACATCCCGGAGGTGAAGGCCGAGGGCTACAAGATCAAGGTCGACGGCGACGGCGCCACCACGCCGTTCGAGATCACGCTCGCCGATCTCAAGGCCATGCCGGCGGTCGAGTTCGCCGCGGTCAACCAGTGCTCGGGCAACCGCCGCGGCCTGTCGAACCCGCATGTGCCGGGCGTCGAGTGGGGCTACGGCGCGATGGGCTGCGCCAAGTGGAAGGGCGTGCGGCTGAAGGACGTGCTGGCCAAGGCCGGCGTCAAGAAG
>JBQCFB010000010.1:0-9868 GCA_051959715.1 Pseudolabrys sp. | reverse complement strand
CCAAGACGCGCGACCTCGCGCAGTTCACGATCCTCGCCGACATCCTCGTCGTCGCGGCCGGCAAGCCGAACCTGATCGTGCCGGAGATGGTGAAGACCGGCGCCGTCGTCATCGACGTCGGCATCAACCGCCTGCCCGACGGACGGCTGGTCGGCGACGTCGATTTCGTCGGCGTGTCGCGCAAGGCCGGCTACATCACGCCCGTGCCGGGCGGCGTCGGGCCGATGACCATCACCATGTTGCTCGCCAACACGATCAGCGCGGCGCGACGGGCCTGGGGAGGCGCGCCGGAGGCCTTTGAGACGATGGTGGGCCCGCCTGGACTCGAACCAGGAACCAGACCGTTATGAGCGGTCGGCTCTAACCATTGAGCTACGGGCCCTGAAGGGCATTCTAACATCACCGCGCCGGGACGGGGCGCCATCGCGCCCTCGCCGCGGCCGCGATCCACAGGCGGCCGCTTACAGTCTCAGCAGCCGCCTGGCATTGCCGCTCAATATCTTCGCCTTGTCCTCGGCCGAGAGCGGCACGCCGCTCATCCACTCCACCGCGGGCTTGCTGTCGGCAACGAATGGCCAGTCGACCGCGAACAGGATGTGGTCGACGCCCATCTCCATGACGCAGCACAACAGCGCCGGATCGGAGAAGAAGCCGCTCGTCGTCAGGTAGAAGTTCTTCGAGAAGATGTCGCGGAAGCTCAGCGGCTTCTGCCCCGGCCGCTTGAGCGCGCTGTCGATGCGCCACATCAGGAAGGGCAGCGTCTCGCCGAAATGGCCGAGGATCACCTTCAGGTTCGGGTGCTTCTCGAACACGCCCGAAAGGACGAGGCGGATCGCCTGCGTCGCGGTCTCGACCGTGAAGCCCCAGGCCGGGCGCACCACCAGCGGAAAGTCCTTGGCGTATTCCTGGTAATAGATCTCGGTGACGCGCGGGTCCGGCAGCGACGGGTGGAAGTAGATCGGCACGTCGAGCTTCTCGGCGCGCGCGTAGATCGGCCAGAACTTCTTCAGGTCGAGAAATTCGCCGTTCGACATGCCGTGGATCATCGCGCCCTTGAAGCCGTGCTTTGTCACACAACGCTCGAGCTCGTCCGCGGCGGCTTCGGGATTGGCGGTCGGCAGCGCGCCGAAGGCGGCAAAGCGCTTCGGATTGGTGGCGCAGTGCGCGGCGAGGCGGTCGTTCACCTCGGCGGTCATCTTGACGGAGATGTCGGCCGCCAGCTTCTGCGTCGACGGCGCGCCGTGCGAGATCACCTGCACGTCGATGCCGGCGCCGTCCATTTCCTTCAGGCGGATGCTGCCGAAGTCGTGCAGCTGCTTCTCGATGTCGGCGCCCTTCGGCGCCTCGATGCCGGTGTAGTGTCGGGTCAGCTCCGGGTCCCAGTAATGCTCCTCGATCGCGATGATCGGGCAGTTCGGCTTGGTCGGCATCGGCTTCCCCCGGGGTCGTTCTTATTGCGGCGGCATTTCGTAGCAACCACAGCGCCTCCTGTCACGGTCGCCCTGATGCAGTTCGGCCACGCGACGGCCCGGCTGTCGCCATCGTTCCTCATTTGCGTTTTGCGATTCGGGCGACTCAGCTAGTCATCGAATCATGGTGCCTTGGCTTCGCATCCTTCCGGTCGGCGGCGTTTCTGCCGCCGTTCTGATTCTTGCGCTGGCGCTGACGCCGCCGCGCGAGGCCCGGCAGGGCATCTCCCCCGAGCTTGCCCTGGCGCGCGGTCCGCTCATGGACCGGAACGAGCACCCGGAATGGCCGCAGTTCCTGATGCAGGCCGCCTTCCGCCGCGCCGGCGAAATCCTCAAGCTGCGCAACCTGCCGGATACGCCGATGCTGACCGCGCCGGTCGTGTTGCCACCCGAGCGGCCGGTGATCGCGGCCGAGCCGCCGCCGTCGGCGCCGCCGCCGGACTCCGCCGTGCAGAGCGCGGCCAAGGCGATCGACTCCGCTCCGGCCCGCAACGACGTCGCCGCCGCGCCGCCCGCACCCGCCGCTCCGCAGCCTGCGCCTGCGCCGGAAGCGGCCCCGCCGCAGCCGGCCGAGATCACCGTTGCGGCGCCGATGCCGCCGCCCGCCCCGGCCGAGACCCGCGTCGCGGTGCTGCCGATGGAGCGTCCCTCGATCGATCAGGACTCGGACGTGACCGGCACGATCAGCGCCGCGGCCGACGCCACCACCATTCCTGTCGATATCGGGGAGTCGTCGTCGGACGAGTTGCCGGTGGTGCTGCCGCCGGAGCGGCCGCCGATCCTGCGCGTCATCGAGCGGCGCGAGCGCGCCTCGCATACCGCCCCGCGCCGGAAAGCGACGCGCCGTGCACGCGCCGTCGCGAGACCGGCGAAGCCCGCGCGGCCGACGAACGTCCAGCCGGCGAGCGAGATCAACCTGTTCGAGTCGTTGTTCGACGCCGGCAAGACCGGCCAGCGTACGCCGGCCGTGGCGCAGAAGCGCGGCGCCGCGCGGACGACGGAGAACCCGCCCTATCCGCCGATCGACACTTATCCCGTCGGAACGAAGTGACCGCGATCAGTGCATCGCCGCCTGAGAAACCTCGGAGAAGCTCGCATTCGCGATCGCGTCGTTCGCGGGAGCCTGCTTGAACGAGGACACGCCGGGCGCAGCCGAGGCGTAAGCGGTCTCGCCCTTGCGCTTGGCGGCGTAGTAATAGCCCGCCGCATAATAATGAACGGCGCGGTCTGAATTGCCGCCGGCCACGCGATAGGCGCCGGCGAGATACTTCACCGCATAATTCATGTTGGTCTCGGCATCGAGCAGGCCGGCGGCGCCGCCGCTGTAGCCGAGGGCGCGCGCGGTCGCGAGCTTGATCTGCATCAGGCCGTAATTGCCCCGCGACACGACGCGCGGATTGCCGCCGCTTTCGCGCTTGATGACGCGGCGCACGAGCGCCTCCGGCACGCCGTTCGCGGAGGCGTATTTGCCGATCAGCATGTCGAGATTGCCGTTGGCGTCGAGAGTTGCGCGCGTGCGCTCGC
The DNA here is from genome assembly GCA_051959715.1 of Pseudolabrys sp. Lineage (GTDB taxonomy): Bacteria > Pseudomonadota > Alphaproteobacteria > Rhizobiales > Xanthobacteraceae > Pseudolabrys. The sequence continues at coordinate 6,875 of JBQCFB010000010.1, read as the reverse complement.
GGGCGGCGAGCGGCGAGGCCGCGGCGGCAACCAGAAGCAATGACGTGGCAAGGCAGAGGCTGCGAATCATGTCGTGTCCGGGGTGTTGGGGGTGCCCGGAATTCGCGGACAACCCTGGCGACTTTGTGGCGCAACCGGGCCGGACGATTGCCGTTCCATCACGAAGTGATGCAATGCGTGTCTTAACTTTAACGGGCGGCCGGGCACGGCTTCAGCCGGAACGCGCACACGCCGCCTTGACGCATCTCAAAACGGGCCCGAGGGCCGGCACCTAGAGTTCCCGCGGCTGAGACTTCAGGGGGAACCTATGCCGACAGACGTCGCCGTCATCGTCGCTGGAATTGCGCTTGCCTTCGTATTCTTCGCCGCCGCGATGGCGTGGGCGGACTACTACTCGAGCGGCGCGCCCAGATAGGCGCGCCGGCGTTCGCTCACCAGTCGCCGAACGGATACTGGCGGTGCGCCGCGATGGCCTGCTTCTGCGCTTCGGCGAAGACGTCCAGGTAGACGGCGATCTGCGAGAACAGGCGGCCGAACACGGCGAGCGGGGAAGCGAGCAGCGCCTGGGAGGCGCGGAGGGTCAATGCAGTCATAGGTGTTGGTCCTTGTCGTGTAGCGATGTGATCGGCCGAAACGGGCCGGTCAGCGATTGGCGAGGAAGCGGCGCTCGATCTCGCGCTCGCCTTCGTCGGTGAACTTGCCGCCGGTGCGGGTGAGGTAGAGCGCGATCTCGCGCTCGGCCTGCCGCATGCGGGCTTCCTGGGCCGCGACGAGCAGGCGGCGGAACAGGCCGGGCTTGCGGGCCGCGGTCGGACGGGACGTGGTCTCGGTGGTCAGAACGTCACGCGCGGTGACGGTGTGCACATAGGCCATGGCTCAATCTCCTTTCATGGGACTGATCCAGGAGCGTTCTCTCTGGAGTTTCTTGCCGTTGTTGCAATGCAATATAGACGCTTCGCACCGCAGCAGAAGCGAGCTAACCGCATGTGATCCATACTGAAATCACATACACAGCGTCATATTGGCTTAACGAAGATGTTTTGTGTCGGGGGAATCGGCCGCAGCGCAACATTTACGTCGCTGAGGCGTCCCCCAGCGCACGAAATACGCGGCCACCGCCGAGCCATGCGCTGGACGCGGTTCCGATCCGCGCACCGCCCTCGAGGGCCGGCGGACAGACACTGAGATCTGGCCACGAACCGCGCCGGCGACCGGACGATCGCCGTCGAAAACAAACAGGCCGCCCCGGGGGGCGGCCTGTCCTGTATGGCCGATGCGCGAGAAGGCGCGCGCTCGGATGCGGCCTTACTTGCCGCTGTTGGTCGCGGCGCCCGCGGCCTCGCCGCCCGCAGCGCCCGCGCCGGTGCCGGCATTGCCGGTGCTCGACGATTTCGGGCTGGGCGTCGTGCCCGTGCCCGTTCCACCGGTCGGATTCATGGTCGCCGGGCCGCCCGTGGTCGAGCTCTTCTTCATCGACTTCATCTTCTTGGAGCCCATCTCGTCCTTGGTCATCTTCATGTGCTTTTTCTTCTTCGTCGCCGCGCTGAAGTCCTGCGCTGTGGCAGCGGCGGTGACGCCGGACTTGAGCGAGGCCTGCGCGCCGCAGGCCGAAGCGGCCGTCGCGGTGCCGGCCAGAAGCATGGCGGCAAGAGCAAGCATGTGGGTCGTACGCATGGAGTGTTCCTTTCCGCGCCGCGCAGATGAAGCGGGGCGTCCTGGTTGCCGGGTCGCGTAGCGCAACCCAACGCCGGTCGCGGAAACGCGGTTCCGGGAACTCGGTATCGCCATGCGCAAGGAAGCCCCCGGAATTCCGCCGGGAACGATGCGGCGTGGGCGAGCGCTTTGCATTCGGCCGCCGGTGCGCCTATATCCGCGCAAAGTTCCCTGAAAACCCCGCGCACACCCGCGGGGTTTTCATTTGCAGAGCAAAAGGACGAACCCGATGGCCAAGAAGCCGGGAAGCAACAACAAGGGCGAATGGGTCTTCTTCGACGTCGTCTATGAGGACGGCTCGCAGCGCTCGAACCGGCGCGTGCCGGCGGACCTGCTCGGTGGCCTGGAGAAGGACGAGCCCGCGCGCGGCTTCATCATCGAGCAGGACCGCGAGATCGCCGAGAAATCCGGGCGCGCGCCGCTCGCCATCAAGAGCCTCGCCCGCACCGGAGCCAAGAAGAAATAGGATGCCTGAATGAGCCGCGCCTTCGTCAAGGAAACGGACGCCGATCTGCCGCCGCCGCCGGAGCGGCCGGTGTCGCCGCATCCGAATTACGTGACGGCGGAAGGTCTCGCGGCGATCGAGTCAGAGCTTGCCCGCCTCGATGCCGCGCACGCGGCCGCTGTGCGCGCCGGCGACCGCGAAGCGATCGCGCTGACGCAGCGCGACCAGCGCTACTGGACCGCGCGCCGCGCCTCGGCGCAGGTCGTCGCCGATCCGCCGGCGGATGGGCGCGTGCATTTCGGCTCGACCGTCACGCTCGAGCGCGGCGACGGCCGCCGCCAGACTTTCCGCATCGTCGGTGAGGACGAAGCCGACCCCACGCACGGGACGATCGCGCATGTCTCGCCGCTCGCCCGCGCGCTCACCGGCAAGCAGGTCGGCGACGTCGTGCCGGCGGGCGATGACGAGGCGGAGATCCTGGGCATCGCGTGACGCATTGCCCCGTCGGTGCGGGGCCCGCTACCATGGCGCTTCCAACGAGAAGAGGATGCGTCCGATGCCCAAGGCCTACTGGATCACGGTCTATCGCGCCGTGAACGACCCCGACAAGCTCGCCGCCTACGCCAAGCTCGCGGCGCCCGCGACCAAGCCGTTCGGCGCGAAATATCTCGCCCGCGGCAACGCGCAGATGGCCTACGAGCACGGGCAGAAGGACCGCGTCGTCATCACCGAATTCCCGTCGCTTGCGCAGGCGATCGCCGCGCACGATTCACCGGGCTATCAGGAGGCCGTGCGCGTGCTCGGCGACGGCGCCGTGCGCGACGTGCGCATGATCGAGGCGCTGGAGTAGAGAGCCTCCGCCTGGAAGCGGCGCTCAACGACGAGCCCGGAGTTGCTCTCTCCGCCTCGCGGCGCGATAACGCCGCCATGCGCCCGGGAGGTTCACCGCTGATCCGCCTGCTGGCGGTCAATCTGACGATCGGCATCGGCATCGCCGGGCTGATGCTCGGCGGGCTGATGGCGCTCAATCCCGGCAATCTGCGCGGCCTCATCCTCGCCGACCGTGACGGCGCCGCGACTTTCCTGCTGCTCGGCTTCGGCCTCGTCGTCACCTTCGGCAGCGTGGCGATGGGCACCGCCATCATGATGCTCGGCAAAAAGCCGAAGCGAAACAGCGGCGGCGGCGGCACGCCGATACCCGCGCACGCCGTCAGAGCGGCACGCCGCGCGAGCCACTGAGGGATTCGCGCGCCGCGCGCGCAGCGGACGGGCGCTCTCCCCGCCGGTTCCCTCATGGGCTAACCTCCCGCGCAGGAGGACGACACCATGCGCTTGCTCGCTTCTGCCTGCCTCGCCGCACTCTCTTACCTCGCCATGTCCGGTCCGCCCGCCGCCGCGCAGCAGCGCGACGTGGCCGGCAGCCGCGATTATCCCGGCATTGGCCGCTTCGGCGGCAGCGTCATCACCGGCTATCAGGTGAAGGACTTCGACGCGGCGCAGATGCAGGCGGCGGCGTTCGCCAACGGCAAGCCGGTCAAGCCGCTGAAGCTCGAAGGCCGCGTCACGCGCGTCGCCTACCGCACCGGCCCCGGCCCGTCGATCCTCGAGGTCTCGCGCAATTTCGAAAACCAGCTCGCGAGCGGCGGCTTCGAGACTCTGCTTGCCTGCGACACCGATCAGTGCGGCGGCATTCCGTTCAGCGAGCAGATCGACGTCCTGCCCGTCCCGCAAATGTGGGTCGACGGATTCAACTTCCGCTACTTCGCCGCACACAAGAAAAGCGACAGCGCCGACATCTATGCCAGCGTCGTCACCAGCAAGAACAATGACAGCGTCACCGCCGAGCTCGTCGTCGCCGTGGTCGGCGCGATGGAGAACAAGATGGTCGACGCCGCCGCGATGGCGAAGGGGCTCGGCGAGAAAGGGCACATCGCGCTCTACGGCATCTATTTCGACACCGACAAGGCGACGCTGAAGAAGGAAAGCGCGCCGACGCTCCAGGAGATGGCGAAGCTGCTCGGCGGCCAGCCGCAGATGCGGGTCTTCATCGTCGGCCACACCGACAGCCAGGGCGCCTACGAGCACAACATGACGCTGTCGCGCCAGCGCGCCGAAGCGGTCGCGGCGGCGCTCTCCGGCTCGTACAGGATCGCCCGCGACCGGCTCTACACCGCCGGCGTCGGCTATCTCGCGCCGGTCGGATCGAACGCGACGGAGGACGGCCGCAGCCTCAACCGGCGCGTCGAATTGGTCGTGCCGTAGCCGCCAATCCTCACGCAGACGTGTGAATTCGTGTCGTGCCGCCGCCCCATCCGGGCGCTATAGCGGATGAACCCAGTCACAGGACGACACGCCATGAACCGCCCTGCCCTGCTTCTGGCCGCCGCGCCGGCTTTCCTCATCGCCTTCGCGCTGTCGGCGGCGCCGTTCCGCGCCAGCGCCGAGACCGCCGTCGTCATTCCGCCGCCCGCAGCCGAGGCGCCCGCGCAAAGCGCGGGGCTCGAAACCGCGGTCATCGCCGGCGGCTGCTTCTGGGGCATCCAGGCCGTCTATCAGCACGTGAAGGGCGTCACCAACGCCGTCTCCGGTTACGCCGGCGGCACGCAAAAGGACGCGGAGTACGAAACGGTGAGCTCGGGCCGCACCGGCCACGCCGAGAGCGTGAAAGTGACGTTCGACCCGAAGCAGGTCTCCTACGGCAAGATTTTGCAGATCTATTTCTCGGTCGCGCACAATCCGACGCAGCTCAACTACCAGGGCCCGGACCACGGCACGCAATATCGCTCCGAGATCTTCCCGCAGAGCGAGGCGCAGGCCACGGAAGCGAAGGCCTACATCGCCGAGCTCGACAAGGCGCACGCCTTCAAGGCGCCGATCGTCACCAAGGTCGGCACGATGAAGGCGGCGTTCTACCCGGCCGAGAATTATCACCAGGACTACGCCTTCCGGAATCCGTACCAGCCCTACATCGCCTTCAACGACGCGCCGAAGGTGGCGAATTTGAAGAAGCTGTTTCCGGACGTGTGGCGCGACAAGCCGGTGCTGGTCGCCGACGCGGTGAAGGGGCAGTGAGCGAACGGTCACCGTTCGTCCCCGCGAAAGCGGGGACCCAGCGCCGACTATCAATTTTGCAAATCAGCCCTGGGTTCCCGCTTTCGCGGGAACGAACGGAGTATACGGCAACGCTCTAGGGATGTCCGCCGAGCTTCTCGGCGAACAGGACCAGCGCGCGGCGATAGAGCTCGGACGTGTTCCACTCGCGCATGACGTCGAAATTGGCGGTGCCCTGGCGGTAGGGCTCGCCGGCGCGCCAGCCATTCGTCTTCAGGAGATTGGCGGTGGAAGCGAGCACGTCCGGCACGCTGTGGCGCAGATCGACATGGCCGTTGCCGTCGAAGTCGACGCCGTACTTGATGTAGGACGACGGCAAAAACTGCGTCTGCCCGATCTCGCCGGCATAGGCGCCGATCATCTGGCTCTGCGGCAGGTCGCCGCGCTGGAGGATCTTGAGCGCGGCGATCAGCTCCTTCTGGAACAGATCGGTGCGGCGGCAATCGTGCGCCAAGGTCGCGAGCGTGCGGATGACCGGCAGCTTGCCCATGTCGCCGCCGCCATTGTCGGTCTCCATGGTCCAGATCGCCATCAGCAATTCCTTCGGCACGCCGAAGCGCGCCTCGACGCGGCGCAGGAGATCGGCGTGACGCTGCATCAGGGTCGCGGCGCGCTTGATGCGCGCGGGTCCGACGCGGGTGGCGATGAACTTCTCGAAATTGCCCTCACGGCGAAAGGTCGCCGCCTGCCTCTTGTCGAACGCCAGCACTTGCGGATCCTGGCTAAGCCCGGTGAAGGCCGCGCTGATGACGTTCTGCGAAATGCCCTGCGCCTGCGCATCGCGCGCCATCTGACGGAGGAAGCCGTCGAACGGGCCGCCGCATTGGGCGGCCGCGGCGGGCGCGGCCAGACCAAGGGACAGGAGCAAGGCCGCGAAGCTGCGCAAAAGCATAGAGAAGACCTCGTTGGTTCCCCCGAACCGGCGGCGACCATGCCGCAAACGCAAGCCGGAAGGAAGCCGTGAGGTTCCGCCTCAGGCCGGGACCGCCTTCGCCAGATAGTCGATCGCCGCGGCGGCGCCGCCCTTGCCGTGCGGCAGTCCGACGGCCGCCAGCCCCATCTCGACGACGCTCAACGTGCCGAGCAGCATCGGCGCGTTGACGTGGCCCATGTGCGCGATGCGGAAGCCCTTGCCTTCGAGCTTGCCGAGAGCGCGGCCGAGCACGACGCCGCACTGGTCGGCGCAATAGGTGACGAGCCCCTGCGTGTTGACGCCGTCGCGCGCGACCACCGCCGTCACCGTGTCGCAGCGCTCCGAGGCGTCTGCGATGTTGAAGCCGATCGCCTGCCCCTCGGCCCAAACTGTAATCGCGCGGCGCGTCGCTTCCGCCAGCAGGCGGTGGCGCTTGAACACGTTGTCGAGGCCCTCGGCGAAGATCATGTCGAAGGCGGCGCGCATCGCGAACAGCAATTGCTCCGGCGGCGTGCCGCAATATTTGTGGTAGTGCACGTCGCCCTCGCGGAAGGTCCAGTCCCAATACGGCGTGCGCATGGTCGCCTTGGGATGGCGCTCGCGCGCGCGCGGCGACGCGGCGGTGAAGCCGAGGCCGGGCGGCGTCATCAGGCCCTTCTGCGAGCCGGCCATGGCGACGTCGACGCCCCAGCC
>JBQCFB010000009.1:0-18265 GCA_051959715.1 Pseudolabrys sp. | reverse complement strand
ATCTTCGTCCGAGGTGCGTGCGCCGAGCTGGTCGTTGCCGGGTCCGATCCGGCCCTCCAGCATCGGCACGATGCCGCCGAAGTGGTGGGTGATGATCTTCAGGTTCGGATACTTGTCCATGATCCCCGAGTAGACCAGCCGCGCCATCGCCGCCGCCGTCTCGTAGGACCAGCCGAACGTCCACCAGATCTCGTATTTCGACTTCGTCTCGCTCGCATAGTCCGGCATGTTGGCGGCGCGTGCCGGGTGCAGCCAGATCGGCTTGCCGATCTCGTTCATCAACGCGAAGAAGGGCTCAAACTCCGGATCGTCGAGCGGCCGGCCGGCGACGTTGGTGTAGATCTGCGCGCCGAGCGCGCCATTGCCGATCGCGCGCTTGACCTCGCGGATGCCGACGTCGGGTGCACCGAGCGCGCTCTGCGCCACCCAGCCGGGAAACCGCGCGGGGTCCTTCGCGCAGATCTCGGCGAAGCCGTCATTGAGCAGCTTGGCGTAGTCCTCGACCGCCTGACCCTTCACCAGCACTTCCAGCGGCGGCATGCCGTGCGACAGGATCTGCGCGTAGTCCTGGAACTGGTCGACGATCTTCTTGCGAACGTCGAGGTCATGGATCGCCGGCAATTCACGCATGCGCTTGCCGATGCCGGGATGGTTGCTCTCCACCACCTTGGCGAAAAATCCCTGGGGAATGAAATGGGTATAGGCGTCGATACGCATTCAGGACTCCGGTTTGTTCTTCGTTGCTTTCAGTAAGGCGTGATGACGTTGACCAGCGCCTGGCGCTTGTCCTTGACGACGGCGTCGCGGGCGCGCTCGAGCGCGGCCGGCAATTCGGCCGGCTTCTCGACGCGTTCGGCGTGCGCGCCCTGCGCGGCCGCCATCGTGTCATAGGGCGGCGCGGGAGACAGATCGGCGAGCACCTGGCCGTTCAATTCGCCGGCAACGCCGTCCTTGAACATGGCCATGGTCGAGTTGCGCACGGCGCCGTAGCGGCTGTTGTTGAAGACGATCGCCAGGATCGGCAGGTCATGCACCTGCGACACCCAGTGAGCGACGGTCGGATTGCCGAACATGTAGGCGCCGTCGCCCAGCGTCGCGACAACCAGCTTGTCGGGTGCCGCAAGCTTCGCGCCCAGCGCAGCGCCGAAACCCCAGCCGAGACCACCGGCCGGTCCGAGCGCGTAGAACGTGCCGGCCTTCTCGCGCGGGCAGTGATCGGCCCGCAGCGGGTATTCGTTGAAGATGACGGCGTCTTCGCCGACGCATTCGCCGATGCAGCGCGAGAGATATTCCGGCGAGATGCGCTCGCCTGCCGCCGAGTCCTTCACGAGCTGGGCGCGGCGGTTGCGCATGCGCTCGGCCAGACGGCCGCGCCGCGCCGCGATGCGCGCTTCCGCCATTTGCAGGCGCTGTTCGACCGCCGCCGACAGCGCTGTGAGGCTGTTGACGACGCCGGCCTGTACGGCGAGATCGCTCGGGAACGAGCGCATCGGATAGCGCACGTAGAACGGATCTTCGCCGACATGGGCGATGCGTACGCCGGCGGAGGGGCTCAGCAGGTGCGGCATCCACGGCACGTCGGACTCGAGCACGACGACGAGATCGGCATCGGCGAGCAGCGTGCCCGGCTCATAGCCGAAATGCATGGGATGGCTCGACGGCAGGCACACCGTACGCGGATTGTGCGTGATGACCGGAATGGCGCAGCGTTCGGCCAGGTGCGACAGAACCGGCACCGCGTCGCGCGGCAAAGTCGCCGCGATGATCAGCGGCCGCTCGGCGGTGGCGAGCCATTCGGCGAGCGTCGCGATCGCCTTCGGATCGGGATGCACGGACGCCGCCTGCGGCCGCGGCTTCGCCGGGCCGACCGGCTCCGGCATCGGCGCCGAGAGAGGCTCGCGCGGCAGCACGAGATAGACGGGCCCGCGCGGATGCGCCATCGCCACTTCGTTCGCGCGCGCGACGACGTCGCCGACCTGCGACGGCATGCGCAATTCATAATCCCATTTCACCAGCTCGCGCAGCATGCCGGCCTGGTCGAACATTTCCTGCGCCCAATGAATTGGACGCGAGCGCGATCCGAATTGTCCCTTCTCGGTGATCGGCGTGCGGCCCGCGGCGAGGATGAGCGGCACGCGGTCGCGCGACAGGTTGGTCAAATTGTTGATCGTGTTCGCGGTGCCGACATTGACGTGCACCATCACCGCCTGCGGCCGCCCGTTCATCAGATAGGCGCCGTGTGCCATCGCCACTGCGAGGTTCTCGTGCGGCACCAGGACCGGCCTCGGAACCTTGGCGTTTGTCTTCTTGGCGCGGCTGAACGCCTCGACGATCGGCGGGAAATCGGTACCGGGATTGGCAAAGAAGTAGTCGGTGCCGTGATCCGCCAGCGCGCGCAGAAAGGCTTCGGCGGCGATGGTCGGGCGCGTCGTCGGCGAGACGGCCATGCGTTTCGTCCCTTCAAATTGTGCGCGCTGGAGCGCGACGGGCTTGTTTTGCCGGACTCTTACGCCAAGCCCCACGGGCTGACAACGGACCGGAAATGCAGGGCAGACCGGCCCGGATTTACTCCGCGGCGGCGGGCAGGACGACGCGTGCCTCGATCTCGGCAAGGCACCGGGAGAGGCTCTCGCCCTCCGGGTCCTTCAGCGCCGCCGTGCGCGCACTCGCGACCGCATCGGACGCGCTGGCGAGCGGCAGGGCGCCGTCGAGCGCGGGGCGGATCACCCGCATCTCGATGGCGCGGTAGTTGGACAGGCCGCGCGCATGCGTGTCGCCATAGCCCTTGATCAGGCGGGCGCACTCGGCGATCTCGGCCGCAAGGTCCGGCGCCCGGTGGGCGGCTTCGATGATGAGCCGGAGCCAGGATTCGATCTGCTCCTGCTCCTGCGCGTAGCGGATGCCATAAGGGCGGATGCGCCGCATCTTGGCCAGCATCAGGAAACGCAGGTAGCCGGAAATGGAGGTCGTGTTGATCTCCATGCCGAAATAGACGCGGCCGAGCCACCCCTTGCGCTCGGCATAGCGCAGGATGGGCCGCGCCAGCGCAGGCGGCAGAAGCTGGGTCAGCTCCTCGAAGCCGGGCTTGAGGAAGTCGTGCACGGAATAGGGCTCGGCCTTGGCCTTGAGCTCCTCGTGCGCGATGCGCTTCATGCGTTCCGGCGCGATCTTCGCCTGCGCCACGCGCACGACGTCTTCGTAGGACATGCGAACGGCGAGATGGCGTGCGACCTCGCGCAGCAGCCTGCCCTGCAAGCCCGCTTGCTCGTCGGCCTCTATGACGGGACCGAGACGGTCGAGATAGAGCCGCGCGTAACTCACGCCCTGATAGGGCACCAGACGTCGCACACCCTCGCGCACGATGTCCTGCGCCGTCGCAGGGATCGTATCGACGACATCCTCCTCGAGCGCTTCGAGCGTCCCCGGCGCGTGCCGCTTCGCGTCGCGCGGCTTCGCCGGCGCGGTCCTGGCGCGCGCGGCGTCGTAGCCGGCGCGGAAGCCGCGCAAATTGGCTTCGACCGCCTTGCCGTCATCGCGAATCGCTTCTTCGAACTGCTCGGCCGATATTGGCAGTCGGTCCGAACCGGCGATGGCGCCGAGCATCACCGCATTGACGATCGAGCCGGTCTGCTTCGCCAGCTCCGCCATGTCGATCAGCACCGCGTCGCGCGAGTGCTCGGTAATGACGCGCGCGAGCTTGTCGTTGTCGAAGCGGCCGTCACCCATGGCGATCTTCTCATCCATGGCATAGAAACGGCTGGTCGATGCGATCACATGCGTGCGGTCGTGCGTGACGAAGCCGGCCGAGACGGTGCGGCCCGCTTCGAGCAGCTCGCTCGCCACCGCGATGTCGATGTCGCCGACGCCAGGAGTCAGCGCCAGCACCGGCCGCTTGCCGCCGAGCTCGCGCGCCTGAAGCGGCAGGATTTCGATGTAGTAAGTGGTCGCGCCGGTGCGTTGCGCGACGCCGGGAATCGACGTCGACTGCACCGGGAAACCGGCCTGCGTCGCGGCGGTGACGATCCAGTCGGTCAGCACGCCGCCGCCTTCGCCGCCGAGCGCTGCGATCAGCAGGGTGATGGGCCGCGGTGCGCTCATGCGGCGGCCTTCGTCGCGCTGTAGCCGCCGAGCCATCCGATCACGCGCTGGCGGATCGCGAACAGGGCGCGGTCGCGCCATGTCGCGTTGCGCACGATCTCGGCGCGATAGAAGGAAGGGCACAGAACGGCGGCGTGCGCGACCTCGCCGCACAGGCCGCAACCGACGCAGCTTTCGACGACGGTCGCGACCGGATCGGTGCGCAGTGGGTCGGGCGACGGCTTCACGGACAGCGACGGGCAGCCCGAGAGCCGGATGCAGGAATGGTCGCCGGTGCAGATCTCGTCGTCGACGCCGTATCGCGCGCGCGTCACACGTTCGCCGCGCTTGAGTTTCTCGGCGTCCTCGGCGCGGATGCGGCGCTGCCTCGCCAGCATGCACTCGCCGTCGGCGATGATGACCTTCAAACCGCGCTCGGCGGTCTTCATCGCTTCCTTCAGCGTCGCGACCATCTTCGAGACGCCATAGGTGCGCACGGTGCGCATCCATTTCACACCCATCGAGCGCAGCGTCTGCTCGATGTCCATGCCGGGCGCTTCGCCGGAGCGGCTCGCTTTCGACGACGGCATGTATTGCTGGCCTGTCGCCGAGGTGTAGCCGTTCTGCATGACGACGAGCACGCCGTCGCCCTTGTTGAACAGGTTGGAGGCGACGCCGGTGATAAGACCGTTGTGCCAGAAGCCGCCGTCGCCCATCACCGCAATCGGCCGCTTTTGCATGTTCGGGCCGACGGCGGCGGCGCTCGCGAGCGACATGCCGTAGCCGAGGATCGAATTGCCCATCGAGAAGGGCGCGAAGGTCGCAAACGCGTGGCAGCCGATGTCGGCGGCGATGTGGGCCGGCCCGAGCTCGCGCTGCATCAGCTTGAGCGCCGAGAACACGGGACGTTCCGGGCAGCCGGTGCAGAAAGACGGCGGCCGCGGCGGCAGGTGGCCGAGGGCTGCTGCTGCTCTTGCTTTGTGCGCGACCAGGCCGCGCGCCGTCTCGGCAATGGTGTCGGCGTCGATGCCCGCCGGACGCGTCGCCTGAAGGAAGCCGGCGATGCCCTCGAGCAGCACGTCGGAGGCGTATTCGCCGGCCTTCGGCAGCGGGCCCTTGCCATAGATCTTGGTCTGGATGTCGGCGCGGCGCAGTTCGACGTTGACCGCGTGCTCGATGTAGTCGGGGAAGCCTTCCTCGACGACGAGCACGGCGCGCTTGCCCGCGCAGAACGACGTGATCTCTTCCGGCACCAGGGGATAGACCACGTTGAGCACCAGCATCGGCACGCGCGAGGCGCCGAACACGTCGGCGAGCCCCATCCGCTCCAGCGCGCGCAGCACGCTGTTGGTGAGCCCGCCCATGACGATGATGCCGATGTCGGCAAGATCGCCGCCGATGGTTTCGTTGAGCTTGTGCTCGCGAATGAAGGCGCGCGCCGCCGGGATGCGCTCTTCGACCTTCATCCGCTCCTGGGTGAAGATCACCGGCGGATGGGCGAGGCGGCCATATTCGAATTTCGGCGGGCCCGGCAACTTGTCGAGGCCGGACACGATGCCCTTGCGGTTGTCCTTGGCGGCAAACTCGCCGGTCGCGTGGCAGGCGCGGATGCGCAGCTCGAGCATCACCGGCGCGTGGCTCGCCTCCGACAGCTCGAAGCCCTTTTCGACGGTGCGCACGATGGTCGGCAGGTCGGGTCGCGGATCGAGCAGCCACATCGACGACTTCAGCGCGTAAGCGTAGGAGCGTTCCTGGATGACGCTCGCGCCTTCGCCGTAGTCCTCGCCGAGGATGATCATGGCGCCGCCGACGACACCGGGCGACGACAGGTTCGACAGCGCGTCGGCGGCGACGTTGGTGCCGACGATCGACTTCCACGTCACCGCGCCACGCAGCGGATAGTTGATCGAGGCGCCGAGCATGGCCGCCGCGGACGCTTCGTTCGAGCAGGTCTCCAGATGCACGCCGAGCTCGGACATCATGTCCTCGGCGTCGACCAGCACGTCGAGCAGGTGCGACACCGGCGCGCCCTGATAGCCGCCGACATAGGACACGCCGGACTGGAGGAGCGCCTTGGTGACCGCGAGGATGCCTTCGCCGCGGAAGGTCTCGCCGTCACCGAGCCTCAGCGCCTCGACTTCCTTCTTGAACGAACGTTCCATCGTGAAACTCTGGGGAACCGTTGGGAGCCCAACTATACCGCGGACCTGTCACATCCGCGAGGGCAGCCACAGGGCGATCATCGGGAAGGCGATCAGGATGACCAGCCGGATCAGGTCGGTGATGATGAAAGGCAGCACGCCCTTGAAGATGGTGGTGAATTTGACGTCCTGCACAACGCTTTTGATGACAAAGACGATCATCCCGACCGGCGGGTGGATCAGGCCGAGCTCGACCGTCATGACGATGATGATGCCGAACCAGATCGGGTTGAAGCCGAGATGGGTGATGACCGGGAAGATGATCGGCACGGTGAGGATCACCATGGCGAGCGAATCCATCAGGCAGCCGAGCACCAGGTACATCAGCATGATCAGCGCCAGCACGCCGTAGCGGCCGACGCCGAGGCCGGTCAGGAACTCGGTGACCTTCTGCGGCGTCTGCGTGACGGTGAGGAAATAGCCGAACAGCAGCGCGCCGATGAGCACCGTGAACACCGCGGCCGCGGTGCGCGTCGCCTGCAGGAGCGAGCGGCGGATCTCGGTGCGGTCGAGCCGCCCGCGCAGCACGCCGATGACGAACGCGCCGCCGGCGCCCATTCCGCCGGCTTCGGTCGGCGTGAACAGGCCGCCGTAAAGCCCGCCGATCACGAACACGAAGAGGAGCAGCGTCGCCCAGATGTTGCGCAGGCCCTCCATGCGCTCCTTCCAGCTGTGGCGCGGCGCGCGCGGCAGGAAGTCGGGTCTGACGAAGCCGATGATGGTGACGGTGCAGATGTACATCGCCGCCGCCAGGATCCCCGGCAGTACGCCGGCGATGAACAGCTTGCCGATGTCCTGCTCGGTGATGATGCCGTAGACGGCGAGAACGGTCGACGGCGGCAGCATGGCGCCGAGCGTGCCGCCGGCGGCGATGACGCCGGTGGCGAAGCTCTGCGGATAGCCGTAACGGCGCATCTCGGGATCGGCGACGGTCGAGAACGTCGCCGCGGTCGCGACCGACGAGCCGGAGATCGCGGCAAAGCCGCCACAGGCCGCGATCGTCGCGATGCCGAGGCCGCCGCGCAGATGGCCGAGGAAGCCGTTCGCTGCGCGAAACAGTTCGCGACTCATGCCGGAGTTCGACACGAAGGCGCCCATCAGCAGGAACATCGGGATGACGCCGAACGTGTAGTCGGTCACCGTCCGCATCGACGTCTGTCCGACCATCTTCAGCGCCGGCACGCCGCCGACGATGTATCCAAAGCCTGTGACGCCGACGAGGCCCATGGCCATGCCGATCGGGACGCGCAGCAGCATCATCGCGAACAGCGCGACGAACCCGATGATGGCAACCGCATCGCTGCTCAGGTGGAACGCCATTACTCGACGGCCTTGATCTGGTAGCCGCCTTCCATCGTTTCGGGATGGAAGATCAGCCGGTAGGTGCGGATGGCGATGAGCAGCACGGCGGAGACGTCGCCGATCCAGGCGACGGCGAAGAACGGCCAGGTCGGCAGCCGCAGATCGAAGGTGAGAACGTTGTCGTTGTAGGTGCCGGTCACCTTGTCGAACAAGGTGTAGGTCTGCACCGTGACGACAAAGAGCAGCACGAGCGTCGCGAACACGTCGATGAAGCGCTGCCAGCGCGGGTTGGCTTGAGACCAGATCAGATCGACGGTGATGTGGGTGCCGCGATAGGACGTCGCGGCGATGCCCCAGAAGATCAGGATACCGAGCAGCAGCCGGCCGAAATCGTAGGCGTCCGGAATCTGCACGTTGAAGAAGTAGCGCAGCAGGACCGAGATGAAGATGTCGGCGGCGACGATGCCGACGAAGAAGGCGGCGATCAGCTCGATGCCGTTGATGAAGCGGTCCATCAAATTGTGACGTCGCGGACGGCCGCTGCCGCCGGCGAGCCGGCGGGCGACTTCGTCGTCGCTCATCACATGGTCGGACATATGTTCGATTCCGGAGACCGGAGCCGGGCGCATCCAAATGCGCCCGGCGTCACGTCAGGCGCGTACGCTCAGTAGGCGGCCTTGTACTTGGCGAGGTCTGCCTTGAGCTCCTTCATCGCCGCGTCCGGATCGATGCCGGTCTTCTTGACGTTGTCGGCCCAGGCCTTTTCGAGCGGCGCGGCCGCCTTCTTCCATTCGCCGAGCTGCGCCGGGGTGAGCTCGTACACCTCGTGTCCGGCCTCCGCCTTGATCTTGGCGATGCCCGCGTGCTCGAAGTCGGCCCACGGTGCCGCGACCTTCAGTGCCCACTCGTTGGTGCAGTGGTCGTCGATCGCCTTCTTCTGCTTCGCGGACATCTGGTTGTACGTGTTCTTGTTGAACACGAATGCAAAGGTGGTCGTGTAGAGCGGCACGTCCATGTGGTACTTCGTGACCTTGTCGATGCCGAACAGCGGCACCGAGCCCCACGGGAAGGTCACCGCGTCGGCAACGCCCTTGTCGAGGATGTCGCGGACTTCCGGAGCGCTCGACTGCACGTTGGTGCCGCCGAGCTGCTTGACCCATTCCGCCATCGTGGCGTGCGCCGGGCGGATCTTCATGCCCTTGATGTCGGTCGGCAGCACGATCTTCTTGGACTTCGAGTGGAACGAGCCCGGATCGTGCACGAAGGCGAGGCAGAACTTGACGTCCTTCATCTCCTTGTCTGCGTACTTGCGATACCAGGCGTCGAGCGCTTGCGAGCCGCCCTTGGCGTTGGCGATCAGGAACGGCAGTTCGCCGGCGGCGATGATCGGGAAGCGGCCGGGCTGATAGCCGGGATTGATGTAAGTGAGGTCGGCGATGCCGTCGCGCGCCATGTCGTAATGGTCGAACGCCTTGCCGAGCTGCTGCGCCGGAAACACCTTGTAGTGGATCGTGCCGCCGGACTCCTTCTCGACGTCCGCGCCCCATTCCTCGAGCGCCTTCTGCAGCGGATGCGACGGCGGCACCCAGTGCGACAATTTGAGTTCGAAGGTCTTCTCCTGCGCGAGCGCGGCGCCCGAGCCGATCATCGCGGCGACGGCGGCGGCGCAGACGGAGAGTGTGAAGCGGGCCTTCATGACTACGGTCCTCCCATTGATGCGGATGTTGTCGAGGGCAACGAATTATTTTCCGTATTCAGCCGGATGGGATGCCGGTTGTAAAGAGGATCGTTTGAGATCAAACTAATTGCCGCACCGCGTGACCGGTGCGCCGGCAAGAGGGCGACCGACGTGGCAGGAGAGAAGCGGATCGTGCGCCGCAACAAGAACGGCGCAGCGGTGCCGGCGGGCACCGACTTCGGCCCGCTCGCCGGATGGGTCGGCTTCAACCTGCGGATGGCGCAGGAGGCGGCCTTCCAGGCATTCTCCAGGCGGTCGCAGGAGATCGGCGAAAGCCCCGGCCGTTTCGCCACGCTGATGCTGATCGCGCGCAATCCCGGCATCAGCCAGACCGAATTGTCGCTCGCCAATGGCCGCGACAAGTCGAGCCTGACGCCGGTGGTCGAGGATCTGGTGCGCCGCGGACTCGTCGAGCGTCGCCGCATGGACGAGGACCGTCGCGCCTATCGGCTCAATCTTACAACGGCGGGCCAGAAGACGCTCGCCTCGATGGTCCGTGCCGCGCGCGGCCACGAGCGGGTGCTCGATGGCATCATCGGCGCGCGCGACCGTGAGCGCTTCCTCGACGTGCTCAAGCGCATTGCCGCGCAGGTGGAGTAGGTCGGCTTACGCCGCCGGCGTCACGCCGAATTTAGCCAGCACCTCCGGCGGCACGGGATGCGATTTCAGCCGGCCGTCGGGGTCGCGTACGGTCCAGACGCGCTTCTCCGAGCATTCGCAGCACAACTCGCCCTTGAGGCTGAGCTTGTGCGTCACATCGAAGCTGGTGCGGCCGAAGGCGATCGTGCTTTCGACCGTGACGTCGTCGCCGAAGCGCGTCGGCCTGATGAAGCGCGCCTGTGTGCGCACCAGGGGCCAGCCGGAAAAGGCGAGGCGCTTGAACATCTCGAACTTGGTGAAGCCGAGCTTCGCCTCGAACAGCAGCGCGGTCGAGCCGTCGAAGATCTCGAAGTAGCGCGGATAGAAGATGATGCCGGCGGGGTCGCAGTCGCCCCACTCGATACGTACGGTGCGGGTGTTGGAGAGCGCGGTCACGCGTTCAGCCTCACCGCGGCGCCATGCGCAGCGCGCCGTCGATGCGGATCACTTCGCCGTTGAGATAGCCGTTGTGGATGCAGTGCAGGACGAGCGCGGCGAACTCGCGCGGCTCGCCGAGGCGCTTCGGGAACGGCACCGAGGCGCCGAGCGAATCCTGCGCCTCCTGCGGCAAACCTTTCAGCATCGGCGTCGCGAATATGCCCGGCGCGATGGCGAGCACGCGGATGCCGAACTGTGCAAACTCACGCGCGGCCGGCAGGGTCAGCGCGGCGACACCGCCCTTCGACGACGAGTACGCGGCCTGGCCGATCTGGCCTTCGAAAGCGGCGACCGACGCTGTCGAGACGATGACGCCGCGGTCGCCGCCCGGCAACGGCTCGAGCGCCTGCGCGCCGGCGGCAACGAGCCGCATCATGTTGAAGGTACCGATCAGGTTGACGCGGATCACGCGCTCATAGTCGGCGAGCGGCATGGGCCCGTCCTTGCCGACGATGCGCTTGGCGGGTCCGACGCCGGCGCAATTGACGAGGACGCGGGCGGGTCCATGCGCCGCGGCCGCCTTCTTCACCGCAGCCTCGCCGCTCGCGCTGTCGGCCACGTCGCAGGCGATCGCGACGCCCTTGATATCAGTGGCCACGTCGGCCGCTGCCTTCTCATTGATGTCGACAACCGCGACGCGCGCACCGGCCGCTGCGAGCGCACGCGCGGTAGCCGCGCCCAGTCCCGAGCCGCCGCCGGTGACGATGGCCGCCTGTCCCTTGATCTCCATCACGCGCTCCCGTTGGCGTCGGTGTTCTCAATCAGCATGGCGATGCCCTGGCCGCCGCCGATGCAGGCCGACGAGATACCATAGCGCAGCTTCGCGCGCTTGAGCTCGCGCGCGAGCGTCAGCGTCAGGCGGATGCCGGTGGCCCCGAGCGGATGGCCGATGGCAATGGCGCCACCATTGACGTTGAGCTTGTCCTCGTCGAGATCGAGCGCGCGGGCGCAGGCCATCACCTGCGCGCCGAACGCCTCGTTGATCTCGATGCGGCCGATTTGATCGAGGCGCAGGCCGGCGCGTTCGAGCACAGCCTTGATCGCCGGCACGGGGCCGATGCCCATGATCTCCGGCGGCACGCCGACGGCGGCCGACGCGACGATGCGCGCCAGCGGCGGCTTACCGAGCTTTTTCGTATAATCCTTGTTGCCGACGAGGATCGCCGCCGCGCCGTCGACAATGGCCGACGAATTGCCTCCGGTCTGCACGCCGCCGAAAGCCGGCCGGATCGTCGCAAGCTGCTCGACGCTCGAGGGCCGGACATGCGTGTCGGTGGCGACGCTGTCCTTGATGCGGATGCCGCGCGGCTTCAGACCGTCGACCTCGAACTGCTCGGTCGCGACGGATGCAATCTCGCCGGCAAGGAAGCCTTGCGCCTTCACCGCGCGATCGAACGAGCGCGCGGCGAACGCGTCCACCTCCTCGCGGGTGATCTGGTATTGCTTTGCCAGGTTCTCGGCGGTGTGGCCCATGGTGCAGCCGCAGCCGGGGTCGAGCAGCGCTTCCCACAGGAAGTCCTTGAACTCGACCTGTCCCATGCGGAAGCCGCCGCGATGGGTGTAGGCGGCGACCGGATTGCGGCTCATGCTTTCTGCGCCGACGCAGAGCGCAAGCTCGGCGCGCTGAAGCGACGTCGCGTCGGAGGCCTGTGCCAGCACTTCGATGCCGGTGCCGCAAACGCGCTGCACCATGTGCGCCGGCGTCTCCTGTGGTACGCCCGCATAGAGGCCGACGTGGCGCGGCAGCATGTAGGCGTCGAACGACGCCTGCGCCATGCTGCCGGTGATCGTCGTGCCGACGTTGGCGGCCTTCGCTCCGGATTTCTTGAAAGCTTCGCGCGCTGCCTTGATGCCGAGATCGATCGGCGACACCTGCGCGAGCGCCCCATTGTAGTCGACAAAGGGCGTGCGAACGCCGTCGATCAGCCAGGCGTCGGAATAGGTGGCGGCGATACCGCTCTTGGCGCTCACGGGTCAGTCCTCACTCTTGATCACGCGCGGCGATTCCTCGTCGCGATACAGTTCCTCGACCAGTGCGGCGCGATTGCTCAGCACCGCGCGCTGATTGATCGAGCCCTTGTCGGTCATCTCGCCTTTGTCCATCGACGGCGGCTCGGTGCACAGCACGATGCGCGCGATCCGGTTCGATGAGCCGGTGCTGGCGCGCGCCATCTTCGACAGCAGCGCGGCGAAGTGCTGTCGCACTTCGTAGCGTTCGACGATCTCGGCGGCGGGCGCGTCGCTCGGCTTGTGTGGGCCGAGCCTGCGGCATGCCTCGACGTCGGGAAATACGAGCGCGGTGATGTCGTCGCGGTCGCGGCCGGCGAAGACGACGTCGCGCACGTAAGGCGCACAGGCGTCGATGAACTGAGCGCGCAGCGGTCCGACGCTCACCCACGTGCCGGTCGAGAGCTTGAAATCCTCGGCCATGCGGCCGTCGAACAACAGGCCCTGCTTCGGATCGTCCGGATCGGCGAACTTGAACGTGTCGCCGAGCCGGTAGAAGCCTTCTTCGTCGAAGGCCCGCGTCGTGAACTCCGGCTGCCGCCAGTAGCCCGGCGTGATGTTCGGCCCGCGCACGCGCGCTTCCAGCTTGCCTTCGAACGGTACCAGTTTCAGCTCCATGCCCGCGGCGGGAAGGCCCATGTTGGCGGCGTTCTCCGTCGCCCAGGTGCGCGCCAGCGCGCAAGGGGCGGTTTCGGTCGAGCCGAAGCCGGTGAGAAAGAGAATTCGTTCACCGCAGGTCTCGACCGCGAGCTTCTGGATCTCGTCGAACACACGCTGGGCGATGCCGGCGCCGGCGAACCACAGCACCTTCAGGCGGCTGAAGAACATGCGGCGCAGTTCGGCGTCGGCCTTGAGATGCGGCAGCAGCGCCTCGTAGCCCTTCGGGACGGTGAAGTACCAGGTCGGCGCAATCTCGCGCAGATTGCGCACGGTCTCCTCGATCGCGCCCGGCATCGGCTTGCCGTCGTCGATGTAGAACGTGCCGCCATTGTAGAGCACGAGGCCGACGTCGTGATTGCCGCCGGCGGTGTGGTGCCACGGCGCCCAGTCGACGATCACGGGCGGCTCGTCCTCGAAATAGGCGAGCCCCTGCTTCAGCATTACCTGGTTGGCGCACCACATGCGCTGCGTGTTGATCACGCATTTCGGCGTTCCCGTGGAGCCGGAGGTGAACAGGAATTTGGCGATGGTGTCGGGACCGACCGCGGCATGCGCGGCATCGACGGCCTTGTCGTCGTTCGCGCGCAAATCGGTGAACAGGATGGCGCGGCGTCCGGCGGGCGGATTGGAGCCGACGACGATCTCTACATTCTTCGGCACGACAGCGTCGATGGCGCGGGCGAAGGCTTGACCGTCCGCCGCGAAAACGAGGCCGGGGGTGATCAGTTCGACGATGGCGCGCAAGCGCGCAAAGTCGCCCGACACCAGCGAATAGGCCGGCGAGATCGGTGCGTGCGGCACGCCGACATAGAGCGCGCCGAGCTCGAGCAAAGCGTGGTCGATCGAGTGGCCGGACAGGATGGCGATCGGCCGCTCCGCCGAGAGCTTGCGCGCGATCAGTGCCGCGCCGATGGCGCGCGCCTCGGCGCGGGCCTGCGCATAGGCGATCGTGCGCCAGCCGCCGCCCGCATCGCGCTCCGCCATGAAGACGCGGTCCGGTGCAACCCTGGCCCAATGGTCGAGCCGCTCGGTGAGCTTGGCGGGGTAGGGCCCGAGAGGCTGCTTCGAGCGCAGGATCATCGTGCCGTCGGCGCGACGCTCGACATCGACGTCCTGCGGCCCGAGCCGCACGGCGCGGATCGGCGCGTCGCGAAGATTGCGTACGGCTTCGTTCATGACGCCTTCAACGCAATGGCCGCCGCCGGCAGCGGCGTCGCGTAGAGCGCCTCGACCATCGCGCCGCGGTTCTTGAGGACCGCGCGCTGGTTGATCGAGCCCTTGTCGGTCGCCTCGCCCTTGTCCATGGACGGCGGCTCGGCCATCAGCAGCAGCCGCACGACGCGCGTCGACGAGCCGGGGCTGGTCTTGGCAAGACTTTCGAGCCGATCGGCGAACATGGCCCGCACGCGCGGATCGTCGAGCACGCTCTGGTCGCTCGTCGCCGCGGCGGCGGCGACCCGCGTGAGGCAGGCGGCGATGTCCGGGAACACCAGAGCCGAGATGTCGTCGCGGTCCGGCCCGGCGAGGACGACGTCGCGCACATAGGGCGCGAAGTGGTCGATGAACCGGCCGCGCAGAGGTCCGACGCTGACCCAGGTTCCGGTCGAGAGCTTGAAGTCCTCGGCGATGCGGCCGTCGAACAGCAGGCCTTTGGCCGGATCGTTTGGATCGACGAACTTCAACGCGTCGCCGAGATTGTAGAAACCTTCCTCGTCGAAGGCCTCGCGCGTCAGCTTCTCCTCACGCCAGTAACCAGGCGTGATATGCGGTCCGCGCAGCCGGGCTTCGAGCTTGCCGTCGCTCGGCACGAGCTTGAGTTCGACGCCGCGGCACGGCAGGCCGATATTGCCGGGCCTGTCGAAATCCCAGGCGCAGGCGAGCGCCGCCGGCGCCGTCTCGGTCGAGCCCACTGACGTGACGAAGATCACACGCTCGCCGGTCGTATCGACCGCGAGTTCGTTCATCTCGGTCCACGTGGCCATGCTCAGGCCCGCGCCGGCGTAGAACAGCATGGCGAGCTTGCTGAAGAAGGTCTTGCGTAGCGTCTCGTCGGCGCGGAAGTGCGGCACCAGCGCCTCGTAGCCCTTCGGCACGTTGAAGTAGATGGTCGGCGCGACGTCGCCGAGATTGCGCACCGTCTTCGGCACGCCGGCCGGCGTCGGATTGCCGTCGTCGATGTAGAGCGTGCCGCCGTTCACGAGCACCATGTTGAAGTTGTGGTTGCCGCCGAACGTGTGGCTCCACGGCAGCCAGTCGAGCACGACCGGCGGCTCATCGGTCAGGAAAGCGAGGCCCGATGCCAGCATGGCCTGGTTGGAGCAGAGCATGCGATGCGTGTTGATCACGCCCTTCGGGTGCCCGGTCGATCCCGACGTGAAGAGGAATTTGACGACCGAATCCGGTGCGACCGTTGCATAAGCATTGGCGACGCCGCGTGCGTCCTCGTCGCCGATCAGGTCGGCGAACATTGTCGTCGGCCGGTCGCCGAGTGGATTGCGCGTGACGACGAGCTCGATCTCGTCCGGTACGGCGGCATAGATCGCGCGTCCGAACGGCATGCCGTCGCTGGCGAAGACCATGCCGGGCGTCAGCAGGCCGAGGATCGCTTTCAATTTGCCGAAGTCGGTCGACATCAGTGAATAGGCCGGCGAGATCGGCGCGAACGGGATGCCGACGAGCGCGGCGCCGAGACCGAGCAGCGCCTGCTCGATATCGTTGCCGGACAGGATCGCAATCGGCCGATCCGCTGACAGGCCGCGCCGCAGGAGCGCCGCGCCGATGCGCTTCACCGTCTCGAAGACCTGCCCATAGGTGAGCTTGCGCCAGGCGCCGTCGGCGCCGCGGGCGCCGAGGAAGACGCGGTCGGGCGCCGCGCTTGCCCACTTTTGCAGCGGCTCGATGAGGTTGGCGTGGTATGCGGGCAGCGGCTCCCGCGCGCGAACGATCAGGCTGCCGTCGGCGCGGCGTTCGACGTCCGGCGTCGGCGGCGACAGCCGCACCGGGCGCAACGGCGCCGTCGCGGGCGTCCGGAGTGGACTAGGCATTTCGTCCCTTGGCAGCAGTTTATTGTTGTCCTGGACAACGATACCCCGCGCAAAGGCCGCGCCTCAAGAGCGCGTCACCTTCGGCGCGCGCTTCTCGAGAAAATCCTTGAGCCGGTTTTTCGCCTCCGGGTCGGCCTGGGCGATCGAGGCGATCAACGCTTCCATGGCGAAACCCGAGCCGGGGGCCATTTCGGCGATGCGCGGCAACGCATGCATGATCGCGAAATTGGTCAGCTCGGTATTGCCGGCGATGCGCTGCGCCAGCTCCAGGCCCTTGGCGAGCCCCTTGCCGGATTCGACGAGATAGGTGGTCAGCCCCATGGCGAGGCCCTCTTCGGCCGAATAGGTGCGGCCGGTGAGCATCATGTCCATCATGCGGGCGACGCCGATCAGCCGCGGCAGCCGCACCGAGCCGCCGCCGCCGACATAGATGCCGCGGCTGCCCTCGGGCAGCGCGTAATAGGCCGAGCGTTCGGCGACCCGCACATGCGCGGCCGCGGCGAGCTCCAGTCCGCCGCCGACCACGGCGCCGTGCAGGACGGCGACGACCGGAACGCGGCCATACTGGATCTTTTCGAAAGCGCGGTGCCAGCTCGCCGAATGAGCGATGCCCTGGCGGATATCGCGTTCCTTCAGCTCGGACAGGTCGAGCCCGGCCGAGAAATGCTCGCCCTCGCCGCACAAAACGACTGCGCCAGTGCCGTCCGGCAGGTTGGAAAAGAAGGCGTCGATCCCGGCGACCAGCTCGTCGTCGAGCGCGTTGCGCTTCTGGGCGCGCTTGAGCCGCAGGATGGCGACCGGCCCCTGCTGCTCGGCGCTCAGGGATTCGGGCAGGGACATTGCTGCAAGGCGATCGGACGCCATCATTCTACCTCGTAGACATCGAGCCGTACGGCGCGTGCGAGCCTCTGCCCGCGCGCTATCGCGATGATGCGGTTGAGCCAGTCGGTCGACGGATCGCCTGTCTCGAACCGCATCACGGTACGGAAATAATAGAGTGCCGGATCGACATTGTCGCCCCGCGCCAGTTTCTCGATGACCTCCGGCGGCCCATGCCGGAGCCCGACGCTGTCGACCAGCACGCGGGCGCCGGCGTCGCTCTCGATCGTATAGCGCGCCTGGATGTCGGCGGCGCCGTCGGCGCGGATGACCTGCCAGTCGGCGCCGCCTGGCAGAACGCGGCCGCTGAACTTCGGCCCATGCACGGTTCCGCCGCTGATACCGATGATCCGCCGCTCGCCCACCGGCGTGCGGCCGAGGCTCATGATCTGTTCGAGTTCGGCGTCGATGGTGAAGATCGGTTGTGCGCTGAGCATGGGCGGGCCGGATGGTTGGAGGTCCAACCGCCATTTGACCCGTTCCGTGGCGGGCCGTAAATACGAACCCGAAAAGTCAGGATATCTCCGCAATGGCGCAAATCACGACGCTGTCCGCCGCCGTCAAGGCCGCCGTCCATGACGGCGACGTTGTGGCGCTGGAGGGCTTCACCCATCTCATTCCGCACGCCGCCGGCCACGAGATCATTCGCCAGGGCCGCAAGCACCTGACGCTCATTCGCATGACGCCGGACCTGATCTACGATCAGATGATCGGCATGGGTTGCGTCGACAAGCTCGTCTTCTCGTGGGGCGGCAATCCCGGCGTCGGCTCGCTGCATCGCTTCCGCGAGGCGATCGAGCAGGGCTGGCCGAACAGGATCGAGATCGAGGAGCACTCGCACGCCGCCATGGCGAACGCCTACGAAGCCGGCGCGGCGGGTCTGCCGCTGGCGGTCTTCCGCGGCTACATCGGCACCGACCTGCCGAAGGTCAATCCGAAGATCAAATCGATCGAATGTCCGTTCACCGGCGAGAAGCTGGCGGCGATCCCGTCGCACCGGCCGGACGTCGCCGTGATCCATGCGCAGCGCGCCGACCGCAAGGGCAACGTCATGATCGAGGGCGTGCTCGGCGTGCAGAAGGAGGCGGTGCTCGCCTCCAAGCGTCAGGTGGTGACGGTCGAGGAGATCGTCGACGAACTGCCGGAGCGCAGCCTCAACGCCGTCGTGCTGCCGCACTGGACGGTCAGCCACGTGGTCGAAGTGCCGGGCGGCGCGTTCCCGTCCTATGCGCAGGGCTTCTACCCGCGCAACAACAGCTTCTACAAGCAGTGGGACGAGA
>JBQCFB010000008.1:0-2213 GCA_051959715.1 Pseudolabrys sp. | reverse complement strand
TCGTCGTCGGCCGCCGGGGCGGGGGCCGTCAGCAGGTCCGCTGTGTTCATCGTCGGAGCGCTCCTCTCAAGCGCGAGTCAGTCGTCCTTCTACCGACAACGCCGCAGCGGGTCATCGGGCATGCGTCACATCCGGCAGCGGTCGCGCGTCTATCCACCACAGACCGCGGGCCTGCCGGACCCCGGCGCCCGAGCCGCCTGTTGGGCGAAGTCATCCCCGCCTTCGCCCTGCCGCCATCGACGCCGGTAGCCGGTGCCTGTTAGACCTTCGACTAATGACCGAACCGTTCGGTCAAAAAGTCGTTGACACCGTCGATTGGCAATCTATGTTGACTGAACCGTTCGGTCAATAGACCGCTGCCCGTTTGGAGTGGACGATGCAACCGGAACGCTTGGGCTCACCCCAGGACCAAAACGACCTTTTCCCCGTGAGCGGCCGCTTTGTCGGCGTCCGCGGGCCGGGCGCCGCACAGCGGGCCCGGGCCCTTCGTCTGGCCGTCGCGGCAGACGAGACGACCGCGATGCCGCTCGACGATTTCACTTCTGACGAGCCGCCGGCCGAACCGGCCTCGGCTCGCAGCACCCCCGCCGCCGACGTACCAGCCCCCCAGTCGGCGGCGGGTGGTTCTCCTGCCAAGGGACGCCGCAAGCGGCTCCTCATGGGCGCCGTCGCGTTGATCGTGCTCGCGGCCGGCGCCTGGTTCGGCACGCGCTACGTGACCGTCGGCCGCTACATGGTGTCGACCGACGACGCTTATGTCCGCGCCGACGCGACCACGCTCGCCGCCAAGGTCGGCGGCTACGTCGCCTCGGTCGACGTCGCGGACAACAGCTTCGTGCATGCAGGCGACGTGATCGCGCACATCGATGATGGTGATTATCGCCTGGCGCTCGAGGCGGCGCAGGGCAAGGTCGACACGCAGCGCGCGACCGTCGCGCGCATCGGCGAGCAGATCCCGGCGGCGCAGGCGCAGATCGAGCAGGCCAAGGCGCAGCTCGTCTCGGCGCAGGCCGCGGCGACGCGGACCGACTCGGAGCTCGCCCGCCAGGTCGCGCTGGCGCAGCGCGATTTCGCCAGCCGCCAGACGCTCGAGGCGGCGACCGCCAATCGCGACCAGGCCGCGGCCTCGGTGCAGAGCGCGCAGGCCGCCATCGACGCCGCCAACGCCAACGTCGCCGTCCTGCGCGCGCAGCAGCAGGAGGCCGAGCGCACGCTCAAGGAATTGCAGACGGCGCAGGCCAAGGCCGCGCGCGACCTGTCGTTCACGCAAGTCAAGGCTCCCATCGACGGGGTCATAGGTAATCGTGCCGTCCAGGTCGGCGACTACGTGCAGACCGGCTCGCGGCTCGCCGCCGTCGTGCCGCTCGACGACGTCTATATCGACGCCAATTTCAAGGAGACGCAGCTCGCGCGGCTCAAGCCCGGCCAGCCGGTCGAGGTCAGCGTCGACGCGCTGCCCGAACATGACCTGAAGGGCACCGTGTCGAGCGTGTCGCCGGCCTCCGGCTCGGTGTTCTCGCTGCTGCCGCCGGACAACGCGACCGGCAACTTCACCAAGATCGTGCAGCGGCTGCCCGTGCGCATCCGCCTGCCCGCCGACGTCACCGCCGAGCGCCTGCTGCGCCCGGGCATGTCGGTCGTCGTCAGCGTCAACACCAAGCCGACCCAGACCGCGTCGAGCGGCACCGCGATGTCCTTCGCGGCGCAGGCCGCCGGCCGCGAGCGGGTCCGCTAGAGAACCGGCGGAGGCTGATTGTCATGAGTACAGCTTCTGCCAAGACCGCGCCTTCGGCTCCCGTCCGGTCCCCGTCGGACGGCGCCGGGGGCGCGGGTACTCTCCCGACGCGGCACGTCATCGCCTTCGTCGTGATGTGCTTCGGCATGTTCATGGCGATCCTCGACATCCAGATCGTCTCGGCTTCGCTGACCGAAATCCAGGCCGGCCTGTCCGCCTCCGGCGACGAGATTCCCTGGGTGCAGACCGCCTATCTGGTCGCCGAAGTCGTGGCCATCCCGCTGTCCGGCTTTCTCTCCCGCGCGCTCGGCACGCGCATGCTGTTCACGATCTCGGCGGCCGGCTTCACGCTGTCGAGCCTGATGTGCGGCTTCTCGTCGTCGATCGGCACGATGATCATCTGGCGCGCGCTGCAAGGCTTCATCGGCGGCGGCATGGTGCCGACCGTGTTCGCGACCGCCTATCTCCTGTTCCCCGG
>JBQCFB010000007.1:0-10624 GCA_051959715.1 Pseudolabrys sp. | reverse complement strand
AGCGGTTCTGCTCGACGAAGCCGCCGAACGTGTAGACCTTCGAGCCGATCGAGACGCCGGCGACGTGGTTGCACGGATGCGGGAAGGGCGCCTTCAGCGACCACTGCTTCGTCTTGGAGTCGTAGACCTGGTGGAACGGCTGGTCGACGCGGTGCTTGGCGTATCCCGCGATGACGTGGATCTTGCCCTGGCACTCGATGACGGCGTGCTCGCCGGTCGGGATCGGCAGCCGCGGCATCTCCACCCAGCGGCCGGGATTGGCCGCCTTCGGCGCGACGCTCGTCATGTAGCGCTGCTTCTCGACGGTCTTCGGGATGTCGGTGACGGTCTTGTCGTTGAGACCGAGAAAGAGCGGAAGCTCTTCAGCCATGTTCCTTGTCCTCAACCTTGGTAGCTCGGGACCGCGTCCCGCAGCAGTTTCTTGGTGAGCTCGACGCCTTCGCGCGCGACGTCGTAGGGCGAGCGCTCCCATTGCTCGGGATTGGGTGCCTCATAGCTCAGGTAACCCGTGTAGCCCTTCTCGTGGAGCAGGCCCAGCATCTCGTTCCACTTCACGACGCCCTTGCCCGGCGGCAGCCGGTCGGTCGGCCGGCGCACGCCGGTGACGGGCTTCGGAGACAGGTCGCTGTACTGGAAGCAGAAGATCATGTCGGCCGGCACGTTCTCGAAACCGCGTCCGCCCGCGCCCGAGCGCGTGAAGTGATAGGCGTCGATCAGGTAGCCGCAGTTCGGCTTGTTCGCGCCCTCGATCAGTTGCGTCAGCGTTGCGAGCGAGTTGAGCACGTCGTGCTGCGAGTTGAACTCGATGCCGAGCTTGAGCCCGTATTCGCCGGCAATGTCGCCCGCGCGCTTCAGGTATTCGATCGCCTGCGGGATCGTGCCGTTGACCTGGCCCGGCGCGCTCATCAGCGTGTCACAGCCGAGCGCGACCGCGTTCTCGCAGGATTCGCGGAACACCTTGAACAGCCGCTCGCTCTCCTCGCCGGTCGCGAACAGCCAGCCATATTCGACGCCGAGGACGCCGCACTGGATGCCGCTTTTCTTGATCAGGTCGAGCACCTGCGGATTGCTCATGCCGGCGTCGAAGCAGCGCTTGAAATCGGTGCGGCGCAATTCGACGGCGTCGTAGCCGGCCTGCTTCGCCGCGTCGAGCGCGGTGGCCAGCGGCGTCGTATCGATCGTCCACATATGCAGGGCGAGGCGCCCGAACTTACCCTTCACGTCATTTTACTCCGTCGTATTGCAGGATGTAGAGGCCGGCATTGGTATCGGTGAGGTACATCACGCCGTTCGTATCGACATAGACGTCGCACGACTGGATGATCTTGGCTGGGTTTGGCCGCTGGTCGACGATGCGTTCCGGCGGCGGCGGCACGAAATAGGCGAGCTCCTTCGGTTCGAAGGCGTTGCGCACGTCGTACACCCTCAGGCCGGCATTGTGATAGGTCGCGAAGGCGGTATCTTCGCTTTGAAAAGAGCCGGGCCGGTTCTCGTGCAGGTTATGGGGGCCGAACTTGGCCCCCTTGGCGCAGAAGTCCTCCTCCGCCGGCGTCGGCAGCGTTGCGATCGACACCGGGTTTGACGGTTCGCGCACGTCGATGACCCAGGTATAGGCAAGGCCGTTGGCGCAGGAGTTCGACGTCGCCTCGTCGGCGAGCACCAGCAGCTTCTTGCCGGGCAGGGGCAGCGGCGTGTGCGCACCGCCACCGAAGGGCGGTGAGTAATTGCGGTGCGCCAGCAGCTTCGGATTGGCGGGATCGGAAAGATCGTGGATCGTGTAGCCGCCGTCGCGCCAGGCGGCGTAACCGATATTGCCGGCGCTGATCAGGTGATGCAGCGCCGTACGCTTGCCGAACGAGGCGGGCTTCTCCTCGCCGGCAGCGCGGTTCATGCCCGGCAGCCACCAGCGGCCGGCGAGCTTCGGCTTGGCCGGATCGGCCATGTCGACGATGGCGAGGGCATGGTCGATGAAGCCTTCGAAATGCACCGAGACATAGGCGTAGCGGTCGCCGACCCACCAGATGCGATGCGCGCCGAAGCCGGGCATGTGCAAGTAGCCGATCTCGCGCGGGCTTGCCGGGTTCGAGATGTCGAAGGTGCGCACACCGGCGCCGAAGGGCTGTTCGGTCGTGACCGAGTCGGCGAGCGACTTGGCGTAGTAGTCGGCCTGCGAGGCATATTGCTGCATGGCCCAGATGTTCGGCCCGTTGACCACCATCAGCACGTCGCCGGCGATCTGGAGATGATGCGAGCGCGTGTTCTTCGGCGCGGCCACGAAGGCGGCGGTCTTCGGCTTCTTCGGATCGCGCACGTCGACGACCGAGAAGCCGTCGGCGAACATGTGGCCGATGAAGGCGTGGCCCTTGTGCACGATGACCTGGACGCCGTCGGGCCGGCCGCCCTGATCGTCGCGGGAGAGGAGGCGAATGCCCTTGGCGGTGGCTTGAGGCTGGCTCACGGCGGAGTCTCTCTTGTCTTGCGATGTGCGGACGTAAGAAGCCCGGCGCGTTGGGCGCGCCGGGCCTGATTATTGCGAGCGATACGCGCTTAGCCGGTCGGCGGCGCGATCTCGTCGAGGCTCTTCTGCCGCGCCTCGGGTCCGAGCTGCGTCACCGCAGCCGCCGCGACCACCAGCGCACAGGCGAGCGCCACGAACACCGTCGTCAACCCGAAGCCCGTCTGGATCCAGAGGATGGTCGGGATGATGAAGGCGGTGGCGAGACGACCGACGCCCGAAGCCCAGCCGAAGCCCGATGCGCGGGCGTTGGTCGGGAACACTTCCGAGGCGAAGATCTGCATCGCGTTGCCGGCGACCTGCACGAAGAAGATCATGATGAAGCCGGCGACGAGCAGTTGCGTCGGCGTCGCCGCGTTCGCGAACACGATCGCCATGATGCCAGCGCCGATGAAGGCGCCGATCGAGGTCGGCTTGCGGCCCCATTTATCGAGGGCGTACATCATGAAGATGCTGGCGCACGGCACGGCGAAGTTCATGCCGAGCGTGTAGGTCAGCGATTTCGTGATCGAGAAGCCCTTGGCGTTCATGATGTTCGGCAGCCACGCGCCGAGGCCGATCGCCACGCCGAAGAAGGCGGTGAAGCAGATCATGCCGGCGATGACGCGGCCGGGGAACATCTTGAACACGACGGCGAACGGGTCGCTCTTCGTGTTGCTGGCGGCGTCGGTCGAGAGCTGCTCGGTCGGGCGCGGCAGGCCGAGCTTCTCGAGCACGTCGAGCGCCTCGTTGCCGCGGCCGTGCGTCGCGAGATAGCGCGGCGATTCCGGCAGCGTGAAGCGCAGCAGCCAGACGATCAGCGAGCCGATGCCGACGATCAGCCAGACGCTGCGCCAGACATGGTCGGGGTTCGAGACGCTCGCGCCCATGAACAGCACGAAGGCCGTGCCGATCGGCCACACGCAGGCGCCGCCGATGAAGTGCACGATGGCGAGGATGCGTCCGCGGATCGCTTTCGGCGCGTATTCGCCGGCATAAGCGAAGGCGAGCGGCTGTTCGGCGCCGAGGCCGAGACCGGCGATGAAGCGGCAGATGACGAGCAGCGTCACGCTCGGCGCGAGTGAGCCGAGGATCGTGAAGATGCCGAACACCAGCAGGTTCAATTGATAGATGAAGCGGCGGCCGAAGCGGTCCGAGAATTGACCCTGGCCGGCGGTGCCGATGAACATGCCGAAGATGGTGGCGCTGCCGATCGCGGCGGCCTCGGGACCGGTCGCGAATTTGGATTGGATCATGAACGGGATGAGCGAGCCCAACACCGTGAAGTCGATGACGTCGAAGAAGTAGCCTGCTGCGATCAGGCCGATGATCCGTTTATGAAGCGGCGATATCGCCGCCCCGTCGAGCGCATTGCCGACGTAAGCTTCGATGGTTTGAGCCACAGTGTTTCCCTATCCCCGTTTGTGGTTTGTCGTTAGGGGAATGACCCCGCGGCAAGGATGATCCACATTCGGCCGCTTGACCAGCGCTTTGCACGCATGCCGCAACGTTCCGTGTTGATGGCGGCGCCATGTTTCGGTTCATGAAATAAGACAGCACATTTGACTTATCGTATGCGTGCGAGCGAATTCAATTTGCGCAATCTATCACGCGGGATGCTGCGATGCGTCAAAGCCGGTAAACGCGGCACGCGTTGTGGTGAAACAATTGCAACTGTTCCGCGAAAGGTCGATCTGCGACCGCTGCGAAGAATCCGCGATAAATGCTTTCGAACGAGCCCGCGAGGCTGTCGACCGGATAATTGCTGCCAAACATGCAGCGTTCGACGCCGAAGATCGCGATCGTGTCGCGAATGATCGGTCCGTTCGCCTCCAGCGTCCAAGGCTGCCCACGCCGGCCGAGGCCGGAAATCTTGATGCAGATATTGGGCTGCTGCGCGGCGGTTTCGAGTGCCCGGCGCCAGTGGGCGAGGGCTTCGACGCTCCGGTCGGCAGGAAGGCCGGTATGATTGATGACGATCGTCGTGGCCGGGAAGTCGCGGGCGAGGTCGGCTGCGGCGTCGAGATGCCACCAGGGCGTCTGCACGTCGTATGAAAATCCGTGACGTTCCATCAAGGCGTAGCCGGCGCGCCAGACCGCATCATCCATCGAGCCCGGCATGCCGCGCCTTGCATCGCGCGGGTCGGCCGCCGCCTTCGGCTTGTGCCGGATGCCGCGCACGAGCGGGCTTTGCGCGTGGCCGGCCAGGACGTCTGCAATGTCGGCGCGGTCGAATTCGGCGTGGCCGATACAGGCGCTCGGCAAGCCGTGTTCACGGTGTAGCGTCTCGATCCAGCGTGTCTCGGCAACCGGGTCGGCGCGGTCCCATTCGGCTTCCATGTGAATCGTTTTCACGATTCGAAAGGCGGCCGAGTCGCGCCGGTAGTCGGGAGGCATGTAGTTTCGCCGCAGCGCCGAATAGTCGCCGTAGCGGAACGGGATCGGCACAGGGTCGCTCAGCCAGGGATAATAATTCCGGTCCAGGTTCCAGAAGTGCTGATGCGCGTCGACGATCGGGATGTCGGCTTGCGGCGTCGTCATTGTGCGCGTCCATCGGCTAGGCTTGCGGTGTCAGCCTAGCAACGGCGCGGCGTGAGACGAAACGGGGAGGTCACGAGGGTGAGCACGGTCGGATTTGTCGGCCTCGGCCTGATGGGCGAGGGCTTCACCCATCGACTGATCGAGAAGGGCCATCGCGTCGTCGGCTTCGACATCGACGCGGCGAAGGTGAAGGCGGCCGCGGGCTGGGGCGTGACGCCGGCGGCGAGTTCCGCTGAGGTCGCCGAAGCCGCCGACATCGTCATTGTCTGCGTCATCAATACGGCGGCGGTCGAGGATGCGACGATCGGCCCGCGCGGCTTCACCGCCGCGCGCGGCATCGAGGGCAAAGTCTGCGTCGACGTGTCGACCACGGAGCTCGAGGCGACGAAGCGCATTGCCGCCGCGCTCGGACGGTGCGGCATGGACTTCGTCGATGCGCCGGTGTCCGGCGGGCCGGGCGCGGCCAGGGCCGGCACGCTGGCGATCATGGCCGGCGGCGCGGACGCCGCGATCGGCAAGGTCGCGCCGCTGATGCGCGAGCTCGGCTCGTTCACGCATATGGGCGGCGTCGGCACCGGGCAGGCGACCA
This sequence comes from Pseudolabrys sp., assembly GCA_051959715.1. GTDB lineage: Bacteria > Pseudomonadota > Alphaproteobacteria > Rhizobiales > Xanthobacteraceae > Pseudolabrys. Next base: position 5,000 of record JBQCFB010000007.1, on the reverse strand, counting down.
AGCTCGTCAACCAAACCATCGTGCTGACGAACTATTGCGTGCTCGCCGAGGCGCTGCGGCTGGCGCAGGCCTACGGCGTCGATGCCGCCAAGATTCCGGAGGCGCTGAAGGCGGGCTTTGCCGGATCGAACATGCTCGGGCCGATCTTCCCGCAGATGCTGGCGGACGACTTCAAGCCGCGCGGCTTCGCGCGCCAGGTGCTCAAGGACCTTGAGATGCTCCAGGGCGCGGCGCGCGACAGGCACGTCGCCATGCCGATGGCCTCGCAGGCGCTGACGCTCTACCGGCTGCTCAACGCGATGGGCCGCGCGGAGTGGGATGCGGCGTCGGTGGTGAGCATCTATCCGCACGAACCGCAGCAGTAAGCGTCACGGTCGAAGCGCCTGAAGCGTGATGTGGCCGACGCCCGGCCCGCCCCGGCTCGCGGCCGTATCGATGCTGATCGTGTCGCCCGCGATCGTCACGTTGCCGTCCCAGCGGTCGCCGAGGATGAAGCTGCGCAAATTGGTGAGCGTGAGCCGCCGATAGGGCGCCCCGTCCTCGTCGAACGCGCCGGTCCAGGCCGCGTCGACGATGTGCAACGTGTAGAAGACTCCGGTGCCGCCGCCGGACCACCACGCCACGGCGACGAGCAGGCCGTTGCCGGTGGCGCCGATGTAGCGGTAGGCGGTCGTCTCGGTGCTCGACCTGTCGACCTGCTTTGTCTGCTCGACCCAGCCGCCGGCTGTCCTGATCGGATCCGCGTAACGGTTGCTGTCGATGGCCGTCAGCGCGTCCACCGACACGATGATGGGGCGATTGTCGGACATGATCGCATCGCCGAAGTCGCCGAACACCTGCGGCGGCACCGGCTTGCCGCCGACGGTGAACGTGGCGCGCAGTTCGTCGAGCGCGTCGGCGGCGCGCGCGCCCGGCATCGCGGCAACGGCAAGGGCGAGCAGCAGGGCGAGGCGGAGCATCGGGGAAGGCTAGCGAAGGCGCCGCGGCGCGACAATCGCCCTCAAGGCGCGCGCTCGACCTTGTGCCGCAGCCAGACCATGCCGCCCTCGAGCGTCTCGCAATGCGTCAGCCGCAGCGATTGTCCGGCGCCGGGCTTGTCGCCCTCGGGCCCGTGATAGTCGACGATGCTCTGCGTGCCGGCGACGCCGTCGACGGCGGGATGAATGAGGGTGCTGAACTCGTCGATCAGCCCGGATTTGAGGAACGCGCCGTTGATGCCGCCGCCGCCCTCGAGCATCAGCGTCTTCACATTGAACAGTGCGCCGATGCGCTCCATGGCGAGCGCGAGGTCGTGACCGTCGGGGCCGGCGAAGACATAGGATGCGCCGTCGCCGCGCAGTTCGGCGAGATGCGCGTCGGAGACCTGTTCGCCGAGGACGGCGACCGCGTGGTCGCCGCCGACATTGTCCTTGCCGAAATGGACGCGCCCGTGCGGGTCGATGCCGATGGCGAGCTTGCGGCCGTCGCGATGGCCCAGATGCGCTTCGCGCGGCACCTTCGGCGCGTCGGCGACCGGGCGCGCCGTGCCCTTGGCCATCTCGTTCATCGTCACGCGGCCGATGATCCAGCCGTCGGCGCCGAAGCTGTCATGGATGCGCTCATAGTGCGCGCGCAACGTGTCGCGCGAGATGCCGGCCGCCGGGACGGTGAACCGGGAGGGGTGCAGCCGCCCGTCGATCGACGTGCCCATGTGGCAGATGATGTGCGGGCGCGGGCGGTCGGGCATGGGGTGTTCCTCGAAGTCCCGTTGCGGCCGTCTCGATGAGCGGCAGGGTTCTGATACAGAACGTGGCGGGCCTCAGGAAGATGCGAGCCGGTTGCGCAATACACGCATATGCGTGGCCGCCATCATGCTTCCAGCTCGGCCTTCTTCGCCGCGATGCGGGTCCTCAGCACGTTGACGTGGATGAGGAACGCGAAAAAGCTGTCCGAATACCTGTTCGGAATATTCAGCTTCATCGACCGGTCATCGATCGCTTCCAGCTCCCGGCGAAGCGCAGCGACCTCCTCGGCGGTCTTGGCGTCGCGCAGCTCCCGCTCGATCTCACGCATGCGCCGGTACAGAGGCCTGAGCTTCTCGCGAATGATCCAGCGATAGACTTGCGGCTCGCCGTTCAGAATCAGGAAAAGTAGAGGGATGATCGTCGCCAGCAACAGCGCGGCCCTTTGGGCGTGCGGCACGAGCCATATCGGGACGTGGTTATAGAGGAAGGACGGGCCGTTCTTGTAAAACTCGATTGCGGTCGGCAGGACCGGGTATTCGGGGTCCGACGCGTTGGGAAATTCACCGGCCTGCTGCGCGACGCCGGGATGGCCGTGCACTTTGGCCATCGTGAACAGCAGGGCCATGACGAATTCGGGCCGGATGTCTTTTCGGACGAGGACCCTGACTCGTGACGCCAGGATCGTCGTGTCCTGCGGCGGCTGGTCTGTCGCAAGGTTCAGGACGCCGCGCGGCAAGACGATCTTTGCAAACTCCGGATAGAGCCGGGTGTACGCATCGGCGTTCTTGAACGAAAACAGCTGCACATTCGGTATTGCGAGAGCCCGCTTCACCATCGGCGCATCGGGCGGGAACGGCGTCCAGACCGCGTCCAGCGTGCCTTTCCGAAGTGCGTCGAACGCGGCATCGCCGCCGAGCTCGGAAAATTGCGCCGCGTCCGAATCTATGCCGACGCTGCCGAACACCTTTTCGCCGGCAATCCTGATGCCGCTGCCCTTGGGCCCCAGCGCAATGCGCTTGCCGCGAAATTCGGAGAGGTCGTCGATCCGCTTCGGGGCGACATAGAAGATCCAGAGGCCGACGTCGTAGATCGTGCCGAGCGAGTAGAGATCGGGAGCCTTCTCTCCGTTCGACACGCCGCCGAGGGCAAAGCCTGCCTGCACGCCGCTGGACGGATCTTCGAGCAGACGGAGATTCTCGACGCCGCCTATGCTCTCCCGCAGGTTCAGATGAAGCTTCTGCTTTGCAAGCGCGTCCCGATAGACCTGGCCGAAATAATAAAATCCGGTTCCCTTGAAGGCGGTCGCCAACGTGACTTCGCTGGACGCGGGAAACAGGACAAAGACGCAGAGGAAAAGCAAAGCCGCGATCGCCGCGGCAACGACCAGATGCCAACGTCGCAGCGTCTTTCTGAGCATTGCCCCGGCCCCAGCGCCGCTCCCCGTGCAAAGCTTGCCAGACGCTCACCCGGCAAAGCAATGCAGACGCTGCGTCGTGCATGGCGCTGGATCTGCACCCGCATCGTCAACGCATCGCGGTGAAAGGCTCACGCCGCGGCTATCGGGGATCGCCGTCAGATCGCCGATCTGCCGGTCCGAGCGCGGCGTTGGCGGCCCCGCATTGGCGCTGTTCCGCCATCGCTCGGCGCATCCCGGCGCCGCCGCCGGGCCACGTCGCGGCGTTACGGAAGCGCTGTATTCTTCAGGAAAATCAATTGGCTGGGGAACTAGGATTCGAACCTAGACAAACAGAGTCAGAGTCTGTTGTGCTACCGTTACACCATTCCCCACGGCGCTCGGCCTGAACGGCTCGCGGTGGCCCTGACATGGGCCAACACGGCCGATTTGGCAAGCCCTTGGACCGTCGGATTCCGCCTTACCGGGCGACCGGCCGGGCCGGCCGCGATACGACCGTCAGGATGGCAACCGCGGTCAGGGCGGCGACCGTCAGGAACACCAGCCGCGGGCTGCCGTGGTCCATGATCGCGCCGAAGATGACCGGGGCGACGATGCCGCCAATGTTGAAGCCCGTGGTGACGAAGCCGAACACCTTGCCGAAGGCGCCGGGCGGGGTCGCGGCGCGCACGATCATGTCGCGGGAGGGCATCACCACGCCGGAGAAGAAGCCGGCCGCAGCCAGCGCGCTCACCAGTGCGACGGGACCGAGCCCGATCTCGGCCGGGATCAGGACGAAGACCGTCGAAACGCCAAGGCCGATGCCGGCGACGAACGCGTGCTGCCGGGTGCGCCCGACCAGCAGGCCGCCCGCGAGCACGCCGATTGCCGAAAACAGCAGGTAGGCGGTCAGCGCCGCGTTGGCCGTCTCGACCGGTGTGCCGAACAGGGCGCCGAAGGCGACGACGGAATAGTTGCTGATGCCGGCGCTGATCACGGCCAGCAGCACGAAGAAGACGAGATTGAGCAGGATCGGCGCCGACATCAGCAATTGCCAGTCGGTGGAGCCCTCCGCGGCGGGCTTGCGCGGCGCTGGCCGCACTTCCTCCTGCTCGCGCACCTCCAACAGCAGCGCCGCGGCGATCAGCCCGAGCACGGCCGAGCCGAGCATGGCGCCGCGCCAGCCCCACAGCGACTGCATCAGCAGCACGGCGGGCGGTGTCACCGCCGAACCGAGCATGCCGGCGAAGGTGTGCACCGAGAAGGCCTGGCCGATGCGCTCGCCCGGCACGTGGTGCGAGAGCAGCGCATAGTCGGCCGGGTGGAAAACCGTGTTGCCGATGCCGGCGATGCCGAACATCACGACCAGCAGCCAGAACGAATGGACGAGCCCGGTGACGGCGAAGGCGACCGCGCCGATGACAAGGCCGGCGATAAGGAGCGTGCGCGCGCCGAGCCGGTCGACCAGGAACCCGGCCGGTGTCTGGAGAACCGCCGAAACGATGTTGAAGGCGGCGAAGGCGAGCCCGATCTCGGTGTAGCTGACGCCGTAGTCGTCGCGCACGAACGGCATCAGCGGCGCCAGCAGTAGGATGTAATAATGTGAGACGAAATGCGCCGCGCTCACCGCACCGACGATGCGCGTGTACGAGGGGCGGGCAGGGGCAACGGCGTCGATCGCCTGTGTCATAATATGTGTCGAATCCCGGCGGCGGCGGACTATGACCCGCCTGCCATGCCCGATCCAGTAGCGCAGCCGCCCGCGCGCCATGCGGCCCGCGCAGGGTACCTGCGGAACTCTTGATAAAGTCACCATAAATTGCGCACCGCGCGGCTGAAGCGGGGGCCGGGCGGTGTTAGTCTCGTTGCCAGGATCTCGGCTC
>JBQCFB010000006.1:0-2277 GCA_051959715.1 Pseudolabrys sp. | reverse complement strand
CATGACACGTCAATGACAGGGTCCGGCCGCCAAGGCGCGCCTGTATAATCATGCCTCCCCATTCCGTCGCACGAGTCGCCAAAAAGCCGCTTCGTCTCGACGACGAGTTGCAGTTCATTCGCTCCTGGATCGACAAGCCGCTGCGCACCGGCGCGGTGATGCCGTCGGGCAAGGCGCTGGCCCGCGCCATGGCGCGGCCGATCGATCCGGACGAGACCGGCCCGGTCATCGAGCTCGGCCCCGGCACCGGACCGGTGACGGCCGCCCTGGTCGAGCGCGGCGTCGACCCGTCGCGGCTGGTGCTGGTCGAATACAATCCCGACTTCTGCCGCCTGCTGCGCACCCGCTATCCGACGGCGACCGTGATCCAGGGCGACGCCTACCGGCTGCGCCGGCTGCTCGAGACGTCGCTGAAGGAGCCGGCCGCTGCGGTCGTCTCCGGCCTGCCGCTCCTCACAAAGCCGCTACGCACGCGTTTGCGCCTGATGGCCGATGTGATCGCGCTGCTCCGCCCCGGCGCGCCGCTGGTGCAGTTCACCTACGGCGTCGTGCCGCCGATCCCGAAGACGCTCGCCGGCATCTCGGCCGAGGCGTCGAACCTCGTCTGGCTCAACATCCCGCCGGCCCGCGTGTGGGTTTATCGCGGGCGCTGAGCCCGCTCCCCAACGGCCGATTCCGCCATGCCCGGGCTTGTCCCGGGCATCAACGTCTTTAGGGTGTCTCGAACAATCAAGACGTGACGAGAACGGTCGATGGCATCGCCGAAAATCCTGGTCCTGCCCGGCTCGGTGCGCTCCGGCTCGCACAATGTGCGGCTCGCGGCGCTGGCGACCAAGGAACTGACGCTGCTCGACGCGGACGTGACGCGGATCTCGCTCGCCGATTACCCGCTGCCGCTCTACGACGCCGATCTCGACGCGCGCGCCGGCCAGCCGGAGAACGCGGTCAAGCTCAAGCACATGATCACCGCGCACCATGGCGTGTTCATCGCCAGTCCCGAATATTCCGCCTCGGTCACGCCGCTTTTGAAAAACGCGATCGACTGGGTGTCGCGCGTGCGCGAGAAGGGCGACCCCACTTATGCGGCATACAAGAACCGCGTCTTCGCGATCGCCGCAGCCTCGACCAGCGCGACCGGCGGCCTGCGCTCGCTGATGGCGCTGCGGCAGATCCTCGAACTCGGCTGCGGCGCGCTCGTCATCCCGGAACAGGTGGCGATCCCCGATGCCGAGCGCGCCTTCGACGACATGGACAATCTGGTGGAAGCCCGTCTCACGAACCTGCTGCGCGGGGAGCTCGCGCGGCTCGTGGACATGGCGCGGCTGATGATGTGAGGAGTAGACGAGTTGCTTGATGCGCGTGAACGGCTGATCGTGGCGTTGGACCTGCCTTCGGTGCAGGACGCCGAAAAGATGGTGGCGCGTCTCGGCGACGCCGTCTGGTTCTACAAGATCGGCTACCAGCTCGGCTTTGCCGGTGGGCTGTCTTTCGCCAGCAGACTTATCGCCGACGGCAAGCAGGTGTTCCTCGATTTCAAATTGCACGACATCGGCAATACCGTGCAGAAGGGCGTCGAGAGCGTCGCCAAGCTCGGCGCGACCTTTCTCACCGTGCACGCTTATCCGCAGACGATGAAGGCGGCGGTCGAAGGCAAGCGCGGCTCGACCCTGCGCGTCCTCGCCGTCACCGTGCTGACATCCTATGACGACGCCGACCTCGCCGCTGCCGGCTACGACATGAGCGTCGGAGAGTTGGCGGCAGCGCGCGCCGCTCAGGCGCGCGACATCGGCGTCGACGGCCTCGTTTGCTCCGCTGAGGAAGTGACGAAACTGCGAGACATCGCCGGTCCCGGCATGGCGCTGGTGACGCCCGGCATCCGGCCGGCCGGCAGCGCCGTCGGCGACCAGAAGAGGATCATGACACCGGCGCGCGCGATCGAAGGCGGCGCCGACTATCTCGTCGTCGGCCGGCCGATCGTCGATGCGCACGATCCGAAGGCGGCGGCGGACGCGATCGTCGCGGAGATCGCACAGACGGCCGGCAAGTAAAAGGGGAGGTTGGTATGGCGAAGGGTTACTGGATCGGCCGCGTCGACGTGCACAGTGACGAGGCCTACAAGCCCTACGCCGCCGCCAATGCCGGCATCTTCAAGAAGTTCGGCGGCCGCTTCGTCGTCCGTGCCGGCAAGTTCGAAAATCCGGAAGGCACGGCGCGCTCGCGCAACGTGGTGATCGAGTTTCCGGACTATGCCACCGCGCTCGCCTGCTACAACTCGCC
>JBQCFB010000005.1:0-2096 GCA_051959715.1 Pseudolabrys sp. | reverse complement strand
CAGATGAGCTCCGGATCGTCGGCCAGCGCGCCGGGCAAGAAGTAGTTATTTCTGGATCTTGCCGCCGGTCGTCTTGCCGTGGTCCGGCAGGGCCGCGGCGGCCTGGCTCATTTCCACGCAGGTCAGAAGCTCGACGTAGCTTGCCGGTCCGCCGGTGGTGGAGAGCTGCGTGCAGTGCCGCCGCTGCTCAGGCGTGAAGTTCGCCCATTCCTGCTCGAGCTTGGTCTTCGCCGCCTTCTCGTCGTTGAGGCAGGCATTCTCGTTGCGGTCGGGCATGGTCGCGGCGGCGACCGCGGCGCGGCAGCCGGGACCGGGATCGAGCTCCGGCACCTTGTCGGCCACCATCACGAGCTGTGTGCTGAGCGCCAGCATGGGCAGCAGCGCAGGCATCTTGTTGCCTCCTCGTTGATCGCGGCGGCGGAACAACGCCCGCCGCTCCGTTCCGGTTGCAGTAGCCTACCACGGACCGACGCAACTGCGCCGCAGCCGGTCCACATCTTTGCCAACTTCCGGGAGCATGGTGGCCTTCGGGTAAGGGGAGGAGCTGCTTGAACCGTTTCGCCACGATGACCGCCGTCTTTTTCGCGGCGGCCACCCTCATGGCCCCGGCTCTGGCGCAGGACGTCACGCAGGACGCCCCCCTCGCCGACGAGAGCCCCGCCCCCGACATGGCCCCGCTGACGCCGGAAGAAAGCGCCGCGCTCGCGGCCGCCCTGTCCGACGATCCCGCCGCCCCCGCCCGCGCCGCCAGGCCGCTGAAGATTCCTGGCCGGTCGCAGCAGAAGAATTTCGACGTCACGCGCAGCGCGCAGCGTTATGGCGCGGAGACCTACAGCTTCAAGCGCACGCTGCCGTCCTTGAACGCAAAGGTCGGCGCCGATCTCGGCACCGGCGCGGCGCCGTCGACCTATTACGAACCCGACCGGCCGATCGCCTCCGCCGACCGCAACACCGGCGCGGCCTGGGCCTCGGTCGACGTCACGAACACGGCAAGCGTCGATGCGCGCGTCGATCCGAGCGCCGACCAGGGCCGCCTCGCGACGACGCTGAAGCACTCCATGCCGCTCGGCGGCAACTATTCGCTAACCTTGCAGAACAGTTCTGGCGTCACCAACAGCATGGGCGCGCCGACGGCGAGCGCTGCTCCCGGCGTGCCGCTCATGACTCTGCCGCAGGCAGCAAATACCGCCGCGCCGTCTGTGTGGGACGACCAGCCCTCGGTGAAATTCGACGTGCTGTCGACCGGAACGTCGCTGTCCGCGGGATTGGCGCGCACCAGCGCCGATACCGTGACGCATAATCGTCTTGCCGCCGAACAGAAGCTGTACGGCCCGCTGCACCTGAGCACCGCCGTCACCGATGTCGGCGAGGCGACGGAAAACAAGAGCATCAGCGCCACAATCAAATTCGGCTGGTGAGTTCCGAATGACGCCTTGATTGAGCCGTGCGCGTGCCGCACCGGCGCCGCACTCGCATGCGGCAATCGCGACATCGTGAATCACGAGCGCATTGTCGCGTTCAGTCAGGAGCAAAGCATGATGGCGATGAAACCCGAGCGCACCGGATCGACGGACGTTGCGCCGGAATCGCAGGGCCCGGACAAGCCGGGACCGGCGGCGGCAGCGGAACGCCGCATCGTCGACAAGCTCGGTGCGATCAACGAAGCGGCTGCGAACGCTTTCGAAGGCGAGATCCGCGAATTCGTGCGCCGCGACGTCGCGCCGCGCCGGCCGCGCGAGGATGCGCCGCCCGACGCGCCGATCGCCGACAATCTCAACGGCCTCATCCGCCGCGTCTCCGGCGCCTCGATGGAGGAGATCGACCGCGTCATCAACGAATTGCAGACGGTGCGCGAGATGCTGCGCCGGGAAGGCGAGCGCGTCAGCCGCGAGGTGGCCGGCTATGCCAGCCTCAGCCACGCGGCCATGACGGCGATGAAGGTGATCGGCGAGAGCGTGCAGCAATGGAAGAGCGCGCCGCGCAACGATCATCGGCCGCCGGTCTGATCTCTCAATTTGCGAAATGCCGCCATCGCCCTCGGGCGGTGGCGGAAATCCTCAGGAGCGGTCCGCCGCCAGCGCGCTCAGGGTCTGGAT
>JBQCFB010000004.1:0-8872 GCA_051959715.1 Pseudolabrys sp. | reverse complement strand
TTGCCGCTCGCGGGTGACGGGCTCCTCGCCTGCCCGCTACGGGCAATGGTTTCGCTGGAGCGGTAAGGACGCTGACTATGATCGTCGGCCATTCGGTTCCCGGTTCGTAGGCGCGCCCGCGTCGGGCAACGCTGCGGCGGTTACACCCGTCCTGGGCAATCCGGCACGCGGGGCTATCGCATTTCGTCGGGCGCCCCAACGCCCAATAGCGCGAGCCCGGAGGCTAGAACGGTGACGATCCCCTGCACCAGGGCAAGCCGCGCCGCGGTCAGTTGTGGATCATTCTGGATAATGAAGCGTAAATGAGGCAAGTCCTTTCCGCGGGTCCATTGCGCATGGAACTCGCTTGCCAATTCATAGAGATAGAAGGCGACCCGGTGCGGCTCGTGCGCCGCCGCCGCCGCCTCGACGAGCCGCGGATAGAGCGCGATACGGCGCAGAATTGACAATTCGCCCTCGTCCTTGAGCAGGCCGACCGGCGCGCCCGCCAGCCACTTCTTGCGCTCCTCGGCCGAGGCCGGCAGGTCGGGCATCTCGGCCCGCGCATTGCGGAAGATCGATTCACCCCGCGCGTGGCCATACTGGACGTAGAAGACGGGATTGTCGCGCGAGGCCTCGATCACCTTGGCAAGGTCGAAATCGAGCACGGCGTCGTTCTTGCGAAACAGCATATCGAAACGCACCGCGTCGCGGCCGACCTCGTCGACCACCTCGCGCAGCGTGACGAACTCGCCCGCCCGCTTCGACATCTTCACCGGCTCGCCCGCGCGCAGGAGCCGGACGAGCTGCACCAGCTTGACGTCGAGCTTCGCGCTTCCGCCGCTGACGGCCTTCACCGCCGCCTGCATGCGCTTGATGTAGCCGCCGTGGTCGGCGCCCCAGACGTCGATCAAATTGCTGAAGCCGCGCGCGACCTTCGATTTGTGATAGGCGATGTCGGAGGCGAAATAAGTGTAGCTGCCGTCCGACTTCTTCAGCGGCCGGTCGACGTCGTCGCCGAAGGCGGTCGAGCGGAACAGCGTCTGCTCGCGGTCTTCCCAGTCCTCGAGATTGCCGCCCTTCGGCGGCGGCAAGCGGCCTTCGTACACTTCGCCGCTTTTTCGCAGCGCCTCAATCGTGCCGCCGACCTGGTCGTTGCCTTCGATCAGAGAACGCTCGGAGAAATATACGTCGAAGCGGATATTGAGCGCGCCGAGATCGTCGCGGATCATGTCGAGCATCATGGCGATCGAGGCTGAGCGCACGAGCGGCAGCCACTCGGCCTCGCTCATCGTTGTCAGCTTCGGCCCATGATCGGCGGCGAGCCGCGCTCCAACGGGCTTGAGATAATCGCCGGGATAAAGCCCTTCCGGAATAGCGCCAATGTCCTCGCCGAGCGCCTCGCGGTAGCGCAGATACGCCGAACGCGCGAGCACATCGACCTGCGCGCCGGCGTCGTTGATGTAGTACTCGCGCCTCACGTCGTAGCCGGCAAAAGCCAGCAGGTTGGCGAGCGCATCGCCGAACACCGCGCCGCGGCCATGGCCGACATGCATCGGCCCGGTCGGATTGGCCGAGACGTATTCGACGTTGACCTTCTCGGCCGCGCCCATGCGGCTGCGGCCATATTCGGTGCCGGCGGCGATAACGGTGCGCAACTCCTCGCCCCAAACCTCGGGCTTGAGAGTGAGGTTGATGAAGCCCGGACCTGCAATGTCGACCTTCACCACGGTCTCGTCGGCGGAGAGCGCGGCGGCGATCGCATCGGCGAGCTCGCGCGGCTTCTTGCCGGCGTCCTTGGCGAGCACCATCGCGGCATTGGTCGCCATGTCGCCGTGCGTCGGGTCCTTCGGTGGCTCGACGATGACGCGCGCGAGATCCGCGCCCGGCGCGAGCGGCGCCACGGCGGCGCGCACGCGCGCCAGCATGTCGGAAAAGAGGTGCTGCGGGGTATCGGACGGTGGGGTCGGCATGACGGGAGCGGGTAGTGGAAATCCCGAGCAGAGTCAAAGCGCCGCCGCAGGAATGCCCGGATTGCCGCCGCCTTTGGCGGCATCCGCAATGCCAGGGACATCCGCCATGCCTTTTGACCGCCGCACCCTCCTCCTCGCCGCTGCCGTGCTGCCGTTCGCGCCGGCTCTCGCCGCCGGCAAGCGCGGGGCGCCACGGAATGCCGAACGCCGCATCGCCGAGATCGAAAAGAAGGCCGGCGGACGCCTCGGCATCTTCGTCCGCGACAGCGGCAACGGCGCAGAACTGGCGCACCGGGCGCACGAACGGTTCGCAATGTGCAGCACGTTCAAGTTTCTCGCCGCTGCGGCCGTGCTCAAGAAGGTCGATGCGGGTGAATTGCGGCTCGACCAGGAGATCGCCTATGGCGAGAAGGACGTGCTCGAATACGCACCGGAAGCAAAGAAGCACGTGGCGGACGGCCACATGCGCCTAGGCGACCTCTGCGCCGCGGCGATCCAGTGGAGCGACAACACGGCGGCGAACCTCATCCTGAAGGAGATCGGCGGGCCCGCTGGCTTCACGCGTTACGCCCGCGCGATCGGTGACAAGGTCACGCGCCTCGATCGCACCGAGCCGACGCTCAACAGCGCCATCCCCGGTGATCCGCGCGACACGACCACGCCGGCGGCGATCGCGCATACGCTCGAGACCGTGCTGACCAAAGGCGCGCTGAGCGCGGCGTCGGCGCGCCAACTCGAGGACTGGATGATCGGAGACAAGGTCGCGGACGCGCGCCTGCGCGCCGGCCTGCCGAAGGACTGGGGCATCGGCGACAAGACCGGCACCGGCGACAACGGCACCGCCAATACCGTGGCGATCATTCGCCCGCCGTCGAGGAAGCCGCTGTTCGCCGCGGTCTATCTCACGCAAGCCAAGGGCACGCCGGCCGAGCGCAACGCCGTTCATGCGGACGTGGCCCGCGTCATTGCCGACACGTTCGCGACGTAAGGCTCAACCGCGGTTGCGCATCACCACGCAGGCCTCGCCCGCGCGCCGGATGCGCTTGCAGATGTCGTCGGCCGCCTGGCGCGTCTCGGCGCCGATGCGCGCCTGGTAGAGCGGCCGCGTGCCGCGCGAGCGCTGGACGTGGCCCGTGACGATCGGATCGTGCGTCCCGACAAGGGCCGACAGGCGGTCCATCAGCCGCGCATAGGCGGCAAGGACCCGCGCGCGCGAAAAGCCGGCGGCGAGCTCGATGCCCCAGGGCTTGCCGATGGCTGTGGCGACGCGCTGCTCGAGGTCATAGAAGAACCGCCCCGGCCCGCTCTTGAGGCTGGCGACGAGCGTCTCGCAATTCTCCTGCGGCGCAACTATGTCGACCACGCCTGCGCTCTTCCAGTCGTCGACGGTGCGGCTCGTCACGGCGTCCACATAGGCGCGCGTCTCCGCCGGCATGGTCCGCGTGCCCTCGATCCAGCCATGCACGCGCGCCGGCCCCGCATTGTAGGCGGCTGCGGCAAGGCCGAGATTGCCGAACTCGTCGCGCAATGCGGCGAGATAGGCCGCCGCCTTCGGCAGCGCCTGCACCGGATCGTAGGGATCGGCGAGATCGCGCTCGGCCGCGGTACGCGGCATGAACTGGGCGATGCCTTCGGCGCGCGCGCCGCTCCGCGTCTTCGGGCCGACGGCATTCGGATCGAAACGGCTCTCGCGCCAGATGACGCGGACGAGAAAGGCGAGCGGCAGCTTGTTGGCGGCCGCGGCCGATTCCAGCATCAGACAGAGCGACTGGCGCGGCGCGTCCTCGGCGCGCGACGGCGCCGCCGCGGCGATCAGCAACAGGAAAGCGATGAGAACGGTGCGCATGCTCGGGCGGGAAAGCCCGGAAGCGCCCGGTCGTTCCGCCAGCGTGCCGTTTGGCACGTTTGAGCCGCATTGACACACTTGTGCCATTCGGCTACAGAGCGAGCCCATGACGACGCAAACCCTGCAAGACCGCCGCGCCGCGCTTGGCCGCGACGCCGTCCTCGACGCCCTCGTCGCCCACCTCGAGGCCGGCGACGCCGACGACGTGTCGATGGAGGATCTCGCCCGCGAGGCCGGCGTCTCGCGGCGCACGCTCTACCGCTATTTCCCGACCAGGGCCGACCTGATCGCCGCCGCGGGCGAGCACGTGCGCGGCCGCGTGCTCAAGATCGAGTCCGCGATCGCCCCGGGCGGCCTCGTCGCCACCTTCCGCGCCGGCGTCGCGCGCAGCGAAGAGCGGCCGCGCCTGGCGCGCGCGCTTCTGGCGACCGAGAGCGGCCGTGCCGTGCGCGGCAAATTCCGCCCGGCGCGGGTCGAGTCGATCCGCCGCGAGGTGAAGGCGCTGGCGCCGCATCTTTCAAAGCGGGAGGCCGAGCGCGCCGCCGCCGTGCTCACCTATCTGTGCAGCCTGAACGCCTGGGTCAGCCTCCAGGACGAATCCGGCCTGCCGCCCGAGCGCGCCGAGGAGGCCGTGCTGTGGGCGATCGAGCTCATCCAGCGAGAATTGAAACGCAATCCAGCCAAGGAGCCATCGCGATGACCGAGCCCGTCATCTTCATCAACTGCTTCGAAGTGCCGAAGGGCCGCGAGGACGCGTTCTTCGCGCTGTGGAGCGAGGTCAACAGCTACATGAAGCAGAAGCCCGGTTTCGTCTCGAACCGCCTGCACCGCGCCAAGACACCGAACGCCCGCATCCGCTTCATCAACTACGTGCTGTGGCAAACGGAGGAAACCTGGGCCGCCGCGCACGACGACGGCTTCCGCACGCTGGTCGAGAGACCAGAGTGGCGCGAATTCCCGCCGATCCCGGCGATCTTCGAGGTCGTGTCGGAGTCTTACGCCGCGGCGGCCTAGCGCAGTTCCGGCGTCGCCGGAAACAGACGCGCGTGCTCGATCAGCGCGTAGCGGTCGGTCATGCCGGCGATGTAGTCGGCGATGCGCCGCGCGCGCGTCGCCGTGTCGGTGAGGCCCTCGCCCCACTCCGCCGGCAGATCCTCGGCGTGCGCCTCAAAATGCGCGTAGAGGTCGCGCACCACCTGCTCGGCCTCGCCCATCACCAGCATCACCCGGTCCGAGCGGTACATGCGCGGATAGAGGAAGCCCTTGATCGTCTTGTCGGCCAAGGCCATCGCCGGCGAGAAGACGATGACCGGCTCGGGCGCCGCGCGCACGTCGGCCGCCGACTGCGGCATCAGTGCTGCAAGGCGTTTGAGGCTCTCCGACGTCACCTCCTCGATCATGCGCGTGATGACGCGGCGCACGAGCTCGTGCACGCGCCGCTGCGGCTCCAGCCCCGGCGACTGCGCCTCGATCTCGGCGACGATCTCGCCGATGAGCGGCACGGTCGCGATGTCCTCAAGCGTGAACAGTTCGGCGCGCAGGCCGTCGTCGATGTCGTGCGCGTCATAGGCGATGTCGTCGGCGATCGCCGCCACCTGCGCCTCGGCGCTGGCGAAGGACGCAAGCTCGAGCGGCTGCACGCGGTCGTAGGACAGGATCGGCCCCGGCACACCATGCGCGGCATAGCGCGCGGTCGGCGTCCCCGCGCGCGTGAGCAGCGGGCCGTTGTGCTTGACCAGGCCCTCGAGCGTCTCCCAGGTCAGGTTGAGGCCGTCGAAATGCGCGTAGCGCCGCTCGAGATCGGTGACGAGGCGCAGCGCCTGCGCATTGTGGTCAAAGCCGCCATGCTCCGCGACGCAGGCGTCGAGCGCGCGCTCGCCGGCGTGGCCGAACGGCGAATGGCCGAGATCGTGCGCCAGCGCGAGGCACTCGGCGAGGTCCTGGACGCGGCCGCGCGCGCGGGCGAGCGAGCGCGCGATCTGCACCACTTCCAGGGTGTGGGTCAGCCTTGTGCGGTAATGGTCGCCCTCGTGATAGACGAAGACCTGCGTTTTGTGCGCGAGGCGGCGGAACGCGGCGGAATGGATGATCCGGTCGCAGTCGCGGCGGAAATCGTTGCGCGAGCGGCTTTCCGGCTCGGCGAAGCGCCGGCCGCGGCTGGTCAAGGGGTCGGCGGCGAAGGGCGCCCGTGCGACAGGGGTGGAAATGGCCATTTCTGCGCCTCGCCGGCCTCACGTTGATTTTGCCGGCCGGCGCACTTAACTAATTGTCACGGACAATGCCAATAGGATGCCTCATGACCGAGAGCGTCACAGTCAGCGGCCGGGCGCTTGCCCGCATCGGCGAGATTCTCAAGGGCGAGCCCGCCGGCACCATGCTGCGCGTCTCGGTCGAGGGCGGCGGCTGCTCCGGCTTCCAGTACAAGTTCGACATGGAACGCGCGAAGGCCGAGGACGACCTCGTCCTCGGCGGCGACGGCGCGACGGTGGTGATCGACCCGGTCTCGGTCGGCTTCATGGCCGGCTCCGAGATCGACTTCGTCGAGGACCTGATCGGCGCCTCGTTCAAGGTGAAGAACCCGCTGGCCAAGGCCTCGTGCGGCTGCGGCACCTCCTTCGCGCTGTAGCTCACCGCCTCGTTCCCATCCGCCGTCATGGCCGGGCTTGTCCCGGCCATCCACGTCTTGCCTGTTGAGGCGTCGTAAAGGCGTGGATGCCCGGCACAAGGCCGGGCATGACGCGGGGTCAACTCACCACTGCTTGCTTCCGGCGACCTGACGCGTCGTCACGTTGACGCGGTTGAACAGGTTGGTGAGCGCGATCCAGAGCACGAGGCCGCCGAGCTTCTTCTCGTCATAGTGCTTCGCGGCCTCGTCCCAGACTGCGTCCGAAACGGACTCCGGATCGTCGGCGATGCGCGTCGCGGCTTCGGCCAGCGCGAGCGCGGCGCATTCCGCCTCGTCGAAATGCGGCGACTCGCGCCAGGCCGCGACCGCGTGCAGACGCTCGTCGGTCTCGCCGGCCTGCTTGGCGTGGCGGACGCCGGTATCGAGGCACATGGCGCAGCCATTGATCTGGCTGGCGCGCAGGTGCACGAGGCCGAGCGTCTTGGCCGGCACACCGCTCCCTTGCACGGTCATGTAGAGGGTCTGCAACGGCTTGACCGCGTCGGGGATCACGTCGGCCGGGTTTCGCATGCGAGCGGGTACCATGGTTTTCATCTCCAGTTCGTGGTGGAACTCGGCGCCCGGCCCCGCCGATGTGTCGTCACATTGGCGGGGTCTCGTTCGTCATAGGGCCATGACGCGGCAGCGAGTGGAGATGTGACGATGCAGACCCAGGATTTGCTGGCCGGCCAGTTCGAGGCCCATCGCGGCCGCCTGCGGGCAGTCGCCTATCGCATGCTGGGCTCGGCGCCCGAGGCCGAGGACGCAGTGCAGGAAGCGTGGGTCCGGCTCGCCCGCTCCGAACCCGCCACCATCGACAATCTCGGCGGCTGGCTGACCACCGTGGTCGCGCGCATCTGCCTCGACGCGCTGCGCGCGCGCAAGGTCCGCCGCGAGGAGCCGATCGGTCCGGACACGCCGGAGCCGGTCGCCGAGCCGACCGACCAGGAAGCCCTGCTCGCCGACTCGATCGGCGTCGCGCTGCTGGTCGTGCTCGACACGCTCAAACCGGCCGAGCGCGTCGCCTTCGTCCTGCACGACATGTTCGACCTGCCCTTCGAGGAGATCGCGCCGATCGTCGGCCGTTCGGCCGATGCCGCCCGCCAGCTCGCGAGCCGGGCGCGGCGGCGCGTCAAGGGCGTGCAGCCGGACGCGGAGGCCGCAGCCGACGTCGCGCGCCGGCGCGAGATCGTCGACGCGTTTCTTTCCGCCTCGCGCAATGGCGACATGGAGGCGCTGCTGCGCGTGCTCGATCCCGACGTGCTCTTCGTGCCGGACGCGGTCGCCTCACGCATGGGCAATGTCGGCGAGATCCGCGGCGCCGAGCCGGTCGCCGCGCTGTTCAAGGGCCGCGCGCAGGCGGCAAAGACCGCCCTCATCGACGGCGCGGTCGGTGTCGCCGTCGCCTTCGGCGGACAGTTGCGCATCGCGATGCGGCTCACCTTCGCCGGCGGCCGGATCACCGCGCTCGACGCGGTGGCCGATCCGGAGGCCTTGGCGCGATTGGAGGTGGAGGAGTTCTAGGCGTCAGGTGCGGCGCTTCGCCGTGACCTCGATCTCGACCTTCATCTCGGACTTGAGAAGCCCGGCGACCACGAGCAGCGTCGCCGCCGGCCGGATGTCGCCGAAATGCCGGCCCGCAACGGCAAGCACCGCCTCCGCATCGGCGCGGTCGGTTACGTAATAGGTCGCGCGCACGGCGTCGGCGAGCACGAAGCCGGCGTCATTGAGCGCCCTCGCGATGGTGGCGAAGCAATTCTCGGCCTGCGCCGCGGCGCCGGCCGGCATGACCATGGTCGCGTAGTCGTAGCCCGTGGTGCCGGCGACGAAGCAGAACTCGCCGTCGACCACGGCGCGGCTGTAGCCCGCGGTCTTCTCGAAAGGCGAACCGGTCGAGATCAGGCGCCGCGCCATGCCCGGCCCTTACTCGGCCGCCACAGCCGGCTTATCCGCATAGGCCTCCACCTCCTCGACCTGCGGCTCGAGACGGCGCTTGAGCATGCGGTCGAAGCGGTCGAGATAGAGATAGATCACCGGCGTGATGTAGAGGGTCAGCAGCTGCGAGACGCAGAGGCCGCCGACCACCGCGACGCCGAGCGGCTGGCGCAGTTCTGCGCCGGCGCCGGTGCCGAGCGCGATCGGCAGCGTGCCGAAGATGGCGGCGAAGGTCGTCATCATGATCGGCCGGAAGCGCAGGAGGCACGCCTCGCGGATCGCTGCTTCCGCCGACAGGCCGACGCGGCGCCGCTCGAGCGCGAAGTCGATCATCATGATCGCGTTCTTCTTCACGATGCCGACCAGCATGACGATGCCGATCATGGCGATGACCGACAGGTCCATCTTGAACAGCATCAGCGTCAGGATGGCGCCGATGCCGGCCGACGGCAGGCCGGAGATGATCGTGATCGG
>JBQCFB010000003.1:0-4607 GCA_051959715.1 Pseudolabrys sp. | reverse complement strand
CGCTGACGCTCGCCACCCTCCCCCGCAAGCGGGTGAGGGATAAGCGCTCACCTTGTCGGCGGCACGAAATTGCGGTCGAACGAGCCCGGCGACGGAATGAACTTGCGCAGCAGGCCCGGCGTGATCGCCGTCACCGGATTGATGTTGATGCGCGGCGAGGACGGCGGGCCGACCGCCTCGTAGGTGATGCCGAGCAGGCCCTCATTGCTGCCGCCGCCGAGGAACAGCCCGACGATCGGGATCTGTCCGAACATGTTGTTGAGCCCGTAGAACGGCACGAAGGTGCCGCGCAGGTGCACGTCGTTGCGGGCGTAATCGATCTGGCCTTCGATCGTTGCGCCGACCAGCGGCCCGCGCACGACGCCGTCGCGCACCGCCATGCGGCCGGTGAAGCGCGTGAAATCGACATGCGCCTCGGAGAATTCCACCGCGCTCGCATTCGCGCCCGGCGCGTTGGAGACGACGCGCGCCAGCGTCGGCTCGTTGCGCACGACGAAGTTGCGCACGAACACGGTGCCGATCTGCGGCGCGGCGTCCTGCGTCGGCGGGTCGACCGCGACCCAGATCTGTCCGCCATACATGCGCGGATACATGTCGATCAGGCGCAGCAGCGCACCTGCGTCCGAGGTCTCCAGATAGATGACCGGATGATTGTCGCGCGCGCGCACGCGCATGTCGCCGATCAGCGCGGTGTCGCGGCCGATCTTGGCGTTGAGATTGAAGGTGCGGATGTGGCCGCTGCGGCGCGACACCGAGAGGTCGAGCCCGCGCAAGGTCTCGCCATTGTGGCCGGCGACGGTGCCGATCTTCACGTCGACGTCGATGTCGGACTGCTTCTTGCGGCCAGCCTCGCTGGTGTTGGCCAGTGACGATTGCAGGAAGCTGCGGCCGTCATAGACGTCGCCGCGCATGACCACCTTGAGCACGCCGTCATTGTTGCGGTCGGCCTTGAGCGAGAGCTTGTCGCCCTCGGAGAAGGCGAAGGTCGGGAAATTGGCGGACGTGATGTTGCCGGACGGATCGAGCTCGATCGAGCCCTGCACGTTGGCCCCGTCGCCGCTGATGTTGAGGTCGTCGAAGCGCGTTCCCTTGGCCGACTTGATGAAGGTGAAGGTCGCGCGCGCCGCCTTCCCCGCCGCCTTGTCCCAGCCCGGCAGCAGGTTGTCGATCTTCACCGGCGTCAGGTCCGCCTCGACGGCCATGCGCTGCTCGGGATCGTCGCCGCCAATCCGCGCCGTGAGCTTCACCGGGATGGAGCCGACGACGGAGCTGCCGACATCGAGGCCGAGACGATGCCGCGCGGGGTCGTCGAGCCGCGCGGCGACGTGCAGCTCGGACTCCGTCTCGCCCTTGCGGCGCACGAGCTCGACATTCGCCGGCGTGCCGTTGATGCGCGCGTCGCCGCCGATCTGGTAGCCGTCGCGCGACGCGACAGCTTTCAGAGAGGCGGCCTCGACCTTCTGGCCCAGGAGGCCCTTGTCGGCGCCGAAATTGGTGATGTCGGCGGTGATGCCGTAGGTGAAGGCGTCGGCCGGCACGTCCTTGCCGAGCGGGAAGTCGAGCCTGACCTCGGCGCTGACCGCGCCTCGCGTGGTGGCGGGATCGAGCGGCAGCCCGACCTTGTCGCGCAGGCCGTCACTCTGGAGCAGCGCGGCGGCGGCGGGCAGCGTGCCGTCGATGCGGAAGCTCACATGCGTCGGCGACGGCTTGGGATGCGTATCCGGCACCTGGAACACGCCGCCGGCGATGTTGAGCCTGCGGCCCGGCGCAACGTCGACCGTACCGCGCCCGAGATTGACGGTGGCGTTGCGGCCGGTGACGTGGATCGCGAGGTCCGCGTCGCGGATCGCGGGCAGCGTGTCGAGCGGCTTGATGACGGTGCCGCTGGTCTCGATATCGACCGACAGGCCGTCCTCCGCCATGGGCGGCCCGCCCGGATTGAACTCCGACAGCGGCGCGTTGCCGGCGACGACGACGCGCTCGACCGTGCCGCCGCTGACATGATCGGCCGCCCAGCGCCGCACGTTCGGCGCGATGAAGGCCGGCCACAGCCGCTTCAGCGCCCAGGTGGGCATGCGGTTGCCGGCGACGCCGAAGGCGAGGCGCTGCGTGTCGCTCGACAGGTCGATGCTGCCGGAAAAGGCAACGCCGAAATTGTGCGTCGCGCGCGTGTCGATGCGCCGCACGTCGGCCTGGCTGAGCTCGATGCGGCGTTTCACCGGGTCGATGCGCAGCTTCAGGTTCGCGCGGTTGAGCGCGAGCGTCTCCTCGTCGGAGCCCGGCGGCGGGCCGAGGATGATCGGGTCGATCACCGGATCGTCGCGCTGCATCGACACGGTCCACGCAGTGTCGTTGCCGGTCGGCGCCTCGGCGATCGCGCGCATGGTGAACTGGTTGCCGCCGGCCTGGACCTGGAAAGGCATGAGCAGAACGCCGCGCGTGACGTCCCACGAAAACCGCACGTCGGCGCGGTCGATATGCATGCCGAAATTCGGATCGAGCCGGTCGATGATGTCGCCGGTTTCGGCCAGCACCTCGCCGTTCACGCGGCGCGGCCGGCCGTCGGCGGCGATCTCGGCGCGGATGCTGGCGGAGACCGGCAGGTCGGCGTCGATGCCGCCCTCGTTGAGCCGCAGCGCCAGCAGGATGTCGCGCGTCGAAACCTTGCGCGCCTCGATGCCGACGGCGCGCAGGCCGCCCTCGAGCGGACGCATCGCGGCATTGATGAGCCAGGGCCGCGACTTGGAGTCCGACTCGAGCTTGAACATGATGCCGCCCTGCGCGGGCCGCATGAGACTGGCGTTGATGCGATCGAAGGTCCAGCGCTTGCCGTCGCGCTGGTCCTCGACGACGAGGCCGCCGTCCTTGAGGCCGAGTTCGCGCAGATCGTGACCGTCGAGGCCGGTCTCGCCGATCTTGTCGAGCCAGGCGAGCGCGCCGGCAATGTCCTCGAAGCCCTCGCCGGCCGGGCTCGCACCCTTGCCGCCAGGCGACTTGGCCGGCGGCGCCACGGGAGCCTGCGCCGTCGCGATCGGCCGCTTGTCGGCGCCGGCGAAAACCGTGACGCGGCCGTCCTTCTCGATACGGATCGACAGTTCGGCGCCGACGAGGTTGAGGCTTTCGGCGACGAGGCGGCCGGACAGAAGCGAGCCGCCCGACAGGCCGACCTCGGCCTTCGGCGCGCTCGCCACCACGGTGCCGTCGACGTCGCGCACGACGATGTCGCGCAGGCGCAGCGTCGGCCGCCCGTTCTCGTCGCGCTCGATCTGCGTGCCGCCGACCGAGACTGTGTGCTTGCCGCCGAAATTCTCCTCCATGGCCTTCTTGAGCCATGGCGTCGCCATGTCGAGTTCGATCGGGCCGCTGGAGAGCCGCCACCACAGGCCGATCACGGCGACGACCGCGACGGCCAGCGTCACGCCGGAGCCAATGGCGATGCGCCAGATCCATTTGCGATGCAGGAAACGCGACGACTGGCGGCGCAGGCGCTTGGCAAAGCGCAGGAGGGCGGCGCGACTGAGATGCGCGACTCGACGTGCCCTGTGCCTGTGCTTGTGCGCGGTGTCTTTCATGCCGTCTGCGCGCCCCTCCCCGGGCGCACCGTCGCCCGCCAGAGCCAGCACGCGGCGCGGTCTATCGGCTGAGCGTCATGGAGCCCGTTGCGCCCCTCCGACGCAAATGGCATCAGCGACATTGACGCACCGAAAACGACGAAAGGAAGGCGAATGGACCGTGAACCCGGGCCCGGCGACAAGGCGCCGGCCTTCACGCTGCCGCGCGACGGCGGTGCCAAGGTGTCGCTGAAGGACTTCAAGGGCCGCAATCTCGTCCTCTATTTCTATCCGAAGGCGGACACCCCCGGCTGCACCAAGGAGGCGATCGCCTTCACCAAGCTCAAGGCCGCTTTCGCCAAGGCCGGAACCGACGTGCTCGGCGTCTCCGCCGACCCCGTGACCGCTCAGGACAAGTTCAAGGCCAAACACAGGCTTTCCATCGCCCTCGCCTCCGACGAGACAAAGGCCATGCTGGAAGCGTACGGCGCTTGGGGCGAAAAATCGATGTACGGACGTAAATTCATGGGCGTCATCCGCAAGACAGTCCTGATCGACGGCGCGGGGCGCATCCTGCGGGTCTGGCCCAAGGTCCGCGTCGAGGGCCATGCCGAGGAGGTGCTCGAAACCGTCCGTGCACTATAAGTGCAGGCATAGACGGCCGAATCGGTCATGTCCCGATTCGCATTACCTGTTCCTTAACCATATCCGGGCGATATCGGCACGTGTTTCCCCGCGTGGAGCGTCGATGTCGCACCCCTCTCCTTCGGCCCAGTCGCGTGCGGCCGCCGCCCGTCCTCACACTGCAGCCTCGGTCTCCCGCTCCCTGAGTCGGCCGCAGCGCGCCGGCGACTACACGCTCGTGCACGCCGGCCGGCAGGTCCGCATCGGCCCCGTCGCCTTCTGGATCGTGGTCGGCACCGCCGTCGTGATGGGCATCTGGTCCATCGGCACCGGAACCTATTTCGCCTTCCGCGACAGCGTGCTCGCGCACCTGATGGGGCGGCAGGCGCAGATGCAGTACGCCTACGAGGACCGCATCGCCGAATTGCGCGC
>JBQCFB010000002.1:0-4796 GCA_051959715.1 Pseudolabrys sp. | reverse complement strand
CGGCGCGATGCGCTCACCGATCAGCCGCTCCATGTCGTCGAGCCGCAGGAGCGGCCCCGAGAACGCGAAGCAGTCGTCGGTGAGCTGCGCCATTCAGGAGCTCCGCAGGACGTCGGCCTTGTCGAGCGGCACGGCCTTGGCCAGCACCAGGTCGGCGATGGCGTCGATGTCGTTCAGGTCGATGACCGGCACCTTCGCCTGCGGCAGCGCGGTGTCGGCGGCAACGGCAACAACATAGGCGTCGTCCGGCTGGATCAGCGGCTTGCCGTTGGCGGCGCGATGAATCTCGATCTTCGGGAACGCATCGCGCTTGAAGCCTTCGACGAGCACGAGATCGACCGGCGACATCTTCGCCACCAGCGCCGGCAGATTCCATTCCGGCTCGTCGCGCAACTCGTGCAGAACGGCAAAGCGCCGCGCCGACGACACGATGACCTCCGTCGCACCGGCGGTGCGGTGCATGAAGGAGTCCTTGCCCGGCTGGTCGAGGTCGAAGCCGTGGTGCGCGTGCTTGAGCGTCGAGACGCGCAGGCCGCGGCCCGTCAGCCGCGGAATGAGCTTGGTGATCAGGGTCGTTTTGCCGGAGCCGCTCCAGCCGGCGAGGCCGATGATGCGCATGCCGCCTATATAGGGCGGTTGGCCGCCATCGGGCAAACGAGCCGCACTCCAAAACTATGACGCCCGGCCGTTGGGCCGGGCGCCATGGATTGAACGGCAGGGACGCCTATTCCGCCGGCGTCGACGTCACCAGACCGGGGCCCTTCGGGTCGCGGGTTTCGGCGAGCGCCTCATCGACCCATAAGGGATGGTGCTCTTTGGCCCAGTTCAGGTCGACTGCGCCCTCGCCCATCGACTCGAACGCGCCCTCCATGCCGAGCGTGCCGATGTAGATGTGGGCCAGGATCATCGCCACGAACACGACGCCGACGATGCCATGGAAGATCTCGGCCAGCTCCATGTTGCCGACCGTCAGCCCGCCATAGAACGGGAACATCAGCATGTAGCCGGTGATCATCATGGCGACGCCGCCGAACACGACCGCCCAGTACAGGAGTTTCTGCCCGGCATTGAACTTGTAGGCCGGCGGATGGCCGCCGTGCTTCTTCGTGAACATGCCGCCGCCGCGCTTGAGCCATTCGACGTCGGCCGCGGTCGGGAAGTTCTGGCCGATCCACATGAGGAACATCAGCACGACGCCCAGCGTGAAGGCGAAGCTGAGATAGTTGTGCGAATACTTCGCCCATTCCGACCAGGCGCTGAACGCGTTCGGCCCGAGCCACGGCAGGATCAGCGCGCGGCCGAAGGTGATGTTGAGGCCGGTGATGCCGAGGATGACGAAGGTCGTCGCGGTCAGCCAGTGCACGAAGCGTTCGAATGCCGTGAAGCGGACGAGCTTGCGCCCGGAGCGGCCTTCCTCGATCGGGATGCGGCCGCGCCAGAGATAGAAGACGATCAGCACCGCTAGCATGCCGAGGATCGAGACGCCGCCGATCCACTTGAGAGTCACGGTGTGGAATTCGCGCCAGTCGCGCCCGGCGGGATGCTCGATCACGTAGGACTTGGTGTCCGGGATCGAGCCGCGGCCCTGGATCATCTTGAGCTGGTTGAGGAGCTGCTGCTCCTTGACCGCGGCAGCATTCGGATTGTCCTGCGCGGCCGACGGCGCGGGCGCCGCCAGCGCCATCACGCAGCAGAGTGCGAGCACACCGGCGATCGTCCTGATCGCAGCCGACAATCTCGCCATGACACGTCTCCTCTTCGCAGTCTTCTGACCTTCGTCGTCCGCTTCAGGTGGCGATCGTCTCGTGATAGGCCGTCTGCCAGCCCCAGGCGCCGGAGCCGTAGCCGCGCCGCGACACGCGCTCCTTGTAGATCTGGGCGATCACCTCGCCGTCGCCGGCAAGCAGCGACTTGGTCGAGCACATCTCGGCGCAGAGCGGCAGCTTGCCTTCGGCGAGACGGTTGGCGCCGTACTTCTCGTATTCTTCCTTCGAGCCGTCCGCTTCGGGGCCGCCGGCGCAGAAGGTGCACTTGTCCATCTTGCCGCGCGAGCCGAAGTTGCCGACCTTCGGATATTGCGGCGCGCCGAACGGGCAGGCGTAGAAGCAATAGCCGCAGCCGATGCAAAGGTCCTTGCTGTGCAGCACCACCGCGTCGGCCGTGGTGTAGAAGCAATTGACCGGGCACACCGCCGCGCAGGGTGCGTCGGTGCAGTGCATGCACGCCATAGACACCGAGCGTTCGCCCGGCTTGCCGTCATTGAGCGTGACGACGCGCCGGCGGTTGATGCCCCACGGCACCTCGTGCTCGTTCTTGCAGGCGGTGACGCAGGCGTTGCACTCGATGCAGCGGTCCGCGTCGCAGAGGAATTTCATTCTGGCCATGGTGCCGCCTCCTTAAGCCGCGCGGATCTGGCAGAGCGTGACCTTCGGCTCCTGCATGCCCGTCGCCGGGTCGTAGCCGTAGGTGGTGATGGTGTTGGCGCTTTCGCCGAGCACGACGGGATCGGTGCCCTGCGGATAGTTGGCCCGCAGATCCTCGCCGCCGAACCAGCCGCCGAAGTGGAACGGCATCCAGGCGACGCCCTTGCCGACGCGCTCGGTGACGAGCGCCTTCAGCTTGGCCTTGGACGCGTTCTCCGCGCCGGTCACCCAGACCCAGCCGCCGTCCTTGATGCCGCGCTCATTGGCGTCCGCCGGATTGATCTCGACGAACATCTCCTGCTGCAATTCCGCGAGCCACTTGTTCGATCGCGTCTCCTCGCCGCCGCCCTCGTATTCGACCAGACGGCCGGACGACAGGATGATCGGGAATTGCTTGGCGATGCCCTTCTCGATCGCGGTCTTCTGCACGGTGAAGCCGATGTTCGGCAGCCGGAACTGCTTGGCATCCGGCAGCGTCGGATATTTCTGCACCAGTTCGACGCGCGGCGTGTAGATCGGCTCGCGGTGCACCGGAATCGGGTCCGGCAGGCCGAAGGCGTTCATGCGGGCCTTGCCGTTTCCGTAGGGAACGCAGCCGTGCTTCATCGCCACGCGCTGGACGCCGCCGGACAGGTCGGTCGACCACGACACCGCTTCCGGCGTCGTCGGATTGACCTTGTTGATCACCGCAAGCTCTTCCGGCGTCAGGTCGACATCCCAGCCGAGTTTCTTGAGGACGCCGTAGGTGAACTCCGGATAGCCGTCCTTGATCTCCGAGTCCTTCGAATAGGCGCCTTCGGCGAGAAGGTTGACCTTGCGCGAGGTGCCGTCGGGCAACTTCTCCTCGCGCTCGACGCCGAAGCGAGCGCGGAAGACGCCGCCGCCGTCCATGACGGCGAGATTGGTGTTGTACAGGAGCGGCGTGCCCGGATGCTTGACCTCCGGCGAGCCCCAGCACGGCCAGGGCAGCCCGTAATAGTCGCCGCCGACTTCAGGATCGTCCTTCGGCGCGCGCAGCGTGACCAGGTCGAACTTGGCCTGGTTCTTCATGTGCGCCTTCAGTCGCTCCGGCGACTGGCCGCAATAGCCGGTCGACCACGAGCCGCGATTCATTTCGCGCAGGATGTCCTCGGCCACCGGCACGCCGTTTTCGAGCTTGATGTTCTTGAACATCTGCTCGGCGAAGCCGCACTTCTTGGCGATGAGGTACATGACCTCGAGATCGTCCTTCGACTCGAAGATCGGCTTGACGATCTGCTCGCCCCACTGCAACGAGCGGCCGGTATTGACGCGCGAGCCCTTGCATTCGAACTGCGTGGCGACCGGCAGCAGGTACATGTTGTCGGTGCGCCCGGCCTTCACAGCCAGCGAGGCCCAGGTCGTCGGATGCGGGTCGGCGACGACCAGCAGTTCGAGCGCCTTCAGGCCCTTCATCGATTCCGGGATACGCGTGATCGAGTTCGAGGCGTGGCCCTGGACGAACATCGCCTTGACGTTGTCCTTCTGCGCCACCTGGTCCTTCGGCAGCAGCACCGCGTCGAACCATCGCGTCAGCGGGATGCCGGGCGTCTCCATGATCTTCTTGTCGTCGAAGCGCCCGAGCAGATAATTGTAGTCGACCTCCCAGACCCGCGACCAATGCTTCCACGCGCCCTCGACGAGGCCGTAGTAGAAGGGCAGCGTCACGATATCGAGGCCGACGTCGGTCGCGCCCTGCACGTTGTCATGTCCGCGCAGGATGTTGGCGCCCATGCCGGCGCCGCCGACATTGCCCGTCATCAGCAGCGCGATGCAGCTCGCGCGCACGTTGGCGGTGCCGACCGTGTGCTGCGTCTGGCCCATGCACCAGATCAGCGTCGACGGCTTCTGCGTCGCGAATGCCTTGGCGACGCGCTCGAGCTGTGCGCCCGGAACGCCGGTCACGCGCTCGACCTCGTCCGGCGTCCACTTCTCGACTTCCTTCTTCAGGTCGTCGAAGCCGTAGACGCGCTGCTTGATGAATTCCTTGTCTTCCCAGCCGTTCTTGAGGATGTGCCACATCATCCCGTACAGCACCGGGATGTCGGTGCCGGGACGCATGCGCACATAGTCGGTGGCGTGCGCCGCCGTCCGCGTCAGGCGCGGATCGATGACGATGAAGTTGCCCTTGTTGAGTTCGGCCGACTCCAGCATGTGCTGCATGGCGACCGGATGCGCCTCGGCGGCATTGCTGCCCATGAACAACAGCGTCTTGGCGTTGCGCATGTCGTTCGGGTTGTTGGTCATCGCGCCGTAGCCCCAGGTATTGGCGACGCCGGTGACCGTGGTCGAATGGCAGATACGCGCCTGGTGGTCGGTGTTGTTGGTGCCCCAGAACGCACCGAGCTTGCGGAA
>JBQCFB010000001.1:0-4441 GCA_051959715.1 Pseudolabrys sp. | reverse complement strand
GACAAGCTGGTCCACATCAACCGCGTGGCCAAGGTGGTCAAGGGCGGCCGCCGGTTCGGCTTTGCCGCGCTGGTGGTGGTCGGCGACCAGAAGGGCCGCGTCGGCTTCGGCCACGGCAAGGCGCGCGAGGTGCCGGAGGCGATCCGCAAGGCGACCGAGGCCGCCAAGCGCAGCCTGACCCGCGTGCCGCTGCGCGAAGGCCGCACGCTGCATCACGACGTCGCCGGCCGTCACGGCGCCGGCAAGGTGTTCCTGCGCGCGGCCCCTCCGGGAACCGGCATCATCGCCGGCGGCCCGATGCGCGCCGTGTTCGAGACCCTCGGCATGCAGGACGTGGTGGCGAAGTCGCTCGGCTCGTCGAACCCGTACAACGTGGTGCGCGCGACCTTCGACGCGCTCAAGCACCAGGACTCGCCGCGCTCGGTCGCGGCGCGCCGTAACATTAAGGTATCCACGCTGCAGTCGCGTCGTCGCGAAGGCGGCGAGGCGGAAGCGACCGCGGAGTAAATCATGGCCAAGGCAAAGACGATCAAGGTCGAGCAGATCGCCAGCCCGCTGCGCAAGCATTTCGACCAGCGCCAGACGCTGGTCGGTCTCGGTCTGAACAAGATCGGGCGCGTGCGCGAGTTGCCGGACCATCCGGCGACGCACGGCATGATCCGCAAGGTGCAGCATCTCGTCCGCGTGGTGGGCGAGAAGAAGTAACCGTTCTCGCGCGCGGCAGTCCGCGCGCTGACGGCCTGAAGAGAACGAGGACGTGAGATGAAACTCAACCAGATCGCCGACAATGCCGGCTCGCGCAAGAACCGCATGCGCATCGGCCGCGGCATCGGCTCAGGGATGGGCAAGACCGGCGGCCGCGGCGGCAAGGGCCAGACCGCGCGTACCGGCGTGCGCATCAAGGGCTTCGAAGGCGGCCAGATGCCGCTGCATCGCCGCCTGCCCAAGCGCGGCTTCCGCAACACGTCGTTCGCGATCAAGCTCAACGAGGTCAACCTCGGCAAGGTGCAGACCGCGATCGATGCCGGCCTGATCGACGCCAAGGCGCCGGTCGACGCCGCCGCCCTGGTCAAGGCCGGGCTGATGCGGCGCGAGAAGGATGGCGTGAAGCTGCTTGGCAATGGCGAATTCAAGGCCAAGGCCGATTTCGCGGTCTGGGGCGCGTCGAAGTCGGCGCGCGAGGCGATCGAGAAGGCGGGCGGCTCGGTGAAGATCCTGGCCCCGGCGCCGGAGCCCGAGGAAGCGCCGAAGACCAAGAAGACGAAGAAGAAGAATACCGCCGAGGCGGAATAGGACGCCGCGACCGATCGCCACTGCGCGCCGGCCGCGTCTTCGGACTACAGAATGCGAGACGCAGTGCCTATCTCTTGGCCTGTGTCGACCGGACCGGGAGCTTGAGCCGGCAGCCGGCGGCGAGGCGGGGCGCGGCGGCAGGAGCGATCGATGGTTTCGGCGGCAGAACAACTGGCGGCCAATCTCAACTTCTCGGCACTCGCAAAGGCCGAAGAGCTCAAGAAGCGCATCTGGTTCACGGTCGGCGCGCTGCTCGTCTACCGGCTCGGCACCTACATCCCGCTGCCCGGCATCGATCCCGCCGCGTGGGAGCAGATCTTCAACACCCAGTCGGGTGGCATCCTCGGCATGTTCAACATGTTCTCCGGTGGCGGCATCCACCGGATGGCGATCTTCGCCCTGAACATCATGCCCTACATCTCCGCCTCGATCATCATCCAGCTGATGACGACGGTGTCGCCGACGCTCGAAGCCCTGAAGAAGGAAGGCGAGCAGGGCCGCAAGATCATGAACCAGTACACGCGGTATCTGACCGTGGCGCTGGCGGCGGTCCAGTCCTACGGCATCGCGATCGGCCTGCAGGGCACCGGCAACGTCGTGTCGCATCCCGGCATCTTCTTCCTGATGTCGACGACGATCACGCTCACCGGCGGCACGATGTTCCTGATGTGGCTCGGCGAGCAGATCACCTCGCGCGGCATCGGCAACGGCATCTCGCTGATCATCCTGGCGGGCATCGTCGCGCAGCTGCCGTCGGCGCTCGCCGGCACGCTCGAGCTTGGCCGCCAGGGCGCGCTGTCGACCGGCCTCATCCTCATCGTGATGGTGATGGCGGTCGCGGTCATCGCCTTCATCGTGTTCATGGAGCGCGCCCAGCGCCGGCTGCTGATCCAGTATCCGAAGCGCCAGGTCGGCAACCGGATGTTCGAGGGCCAGTCCTCGCACCTGCCGCTCAAGCTCAACACCTCGGGCGTCATCCCGCCGATCTTCGCCTCGTCGCTGCTCTTGCTGCCGACGACGGTGGCGAATTTCAATGCGGGGCAGGGCCCCGGCTGGCTGACCACCGTGACGACTTTGCTCGGTCACGGCCGGCCGCTGTTCCTCATCCTCTACATCGCGCTGATCGTCTTCTTCGCGTTCTTCTACACCGCGGTCGTCTTCAACCCGACCGAGACGGCCGACAACCTGAAGAAGCACGGCGGCTTCATCCCGGGCATCCGTCCCGGCGAGCGCACGGCCGAATACATCGACTACGTGCTCTCGCGCATCACGGTCGTCGGCGCGCTCTATCTCGCCATCGTCTGTCTCATTCCGGAAATCCTGATCTCCTACGCCGCGGTGCCTTTCTATTTCGGCGGCACGTCGCTCCTGATCGTGGTCAGCGTCACCATGGATACGGTCGCGCAGATTCAGGGCTATCTGCTGGCGCATCAATATGAAGGTTTGATCAAGCGGTCGAAGTTGCGGGGGCGCAATCGATGAGACTGATCCTGCTCGGCCCGCCGGGGGCGGGGAAGGGCACGCAGGCACAGCGGCTGGTCGGCAAGCACGGCATCGTGCAGCTGTCGACCGGTGACATGCTGCGGGCGGCAGTTGCGGCCGGCACGCCGGTCGGGCTCAAGGCGAAGGCGATCATGGACCGGGGCGATCTCGTCCCGGACGAGGTCGTCGTGGCGATCATCGCCGACCGCATCGGCCAGGCCGACGCCAGGCGCGGCTTCGTTCTCGACGGTTTCCCGCGCACCGTGGCGCAGGCTGAGGCCCTCGACCGGCTGTTGAAGGAGCGCGGTCTCGCGCTCGACGGCGTGATCGAGCTCAAGGTCGACGAGGGCATCCTGATCCGGCGCATCGAAACCCGCGTCGCCGAGATGACGGCCCGGGGCGAGAAGGTTCGGGCCGACGACAATGCCGAGGCGCTGAAGAAGCGGCTCGATGCCTACCGTGTCCAGACGTCGCCGCTGTCGGCCTATTACGCGGGAACGGGCCAGCTCAAGGCCGTCGACGGCATGGCGCCGATCGATGAGGTCACCGTGGCCATCGACGCCCTGCTCAAGCCCGCCCGGGCCAAGGGGGCAAAGCCCCGGGCCAAGACCGCCGGACGCCGGGCAACTCGCGCCCGCACCGCCAAGGCCAAGACCGCCAGGGGGCGGGCCGGCAAGCGGGTCAAGGCGTCCCGGGCCAAGGCCTCCAGCCGCCAGGCCAAGGGCCGCAAGCGGACCGCGAAATCCACCCCGGGTTCCCGCAAAAAGGCAGGTCGTCCGGCCTCCAAACGGGGCCGTTCTGCGGGCCGCGGCGGGGCACGCAAAACCCGCGCCAAACGCTTGACGAGGGCGCGATGAATCCCCTAATAACCGGGGTATCCAGGAGTTTGGCGCGATGCCGGGTCCCAGAGCGGCGGGGCCGGGTGTCGTGCACTGTTTTGTGGCAACCCCTTAGGGGATCACAAGAAATCGGCGCGCTCGTCGCGGCCGGCCGGCAACAGGCTTAATAGGAGAGAGCACGTGGCTCGTATCGCGGGCGTCAACCTTCCGACCAACAAGCGCGTCGTCATCGCGCTGCAATATATCCATGGCATCGGCCAGAAGACGGCCAAGGACATCATGACGAGCCTCAACCTGCCGATGGAACGGCGGGTGTCGCAGCTCACCGACGCCGAGGTTCTCCAGATTCGCGAATTGATCGACCGCGACCACATGGTCGAGGGCGACCTGCGCCGCGAAGTGGCGATGAACATCAAACGCCTCATGGATCTCGGCTGCTATCGCGGCCTTCGTCACCGCAAGGGCCTGCCGGTCCGCGGCCAGCGCACGCACACCAATGCGCGCACCCGCAAGGGCCCGGCCAAGACCATCGCGGGCAAGAAGAAGACCGCCTGATCGGACGCAATTTGAACTTGGCGCGCGTCGATTGCAGACGCGGCGCCGCGAAAGGGATCGAGAATGGGTAAGGAAGCCACCCGCGTCCGCCGGCGCGAGCGCAAGAACATCGCCTCGGGCGTCGCGCACGTGAACGCGTCGTTCAACAACACCATGATCACCATCACCGACGCGCAGGGCAACACGATTGCCTGGTCGTCTTCGGGGACCATGGGCTTCAAGGGCTCGCGCAAGTCGACGCCGTACGCCGCGCAGGTCGCGGCCGAGGACGC